>JBGTCB010000049.1:0-15617 GCA_041748995.1 Saprospiraceae bacterium
GCGTTTCTAAAGAAACAGTTTCCCGAGGCTCCCCTGTACATCCATCGGGATGAGTTATTGGTCTTGCAGACCTATCCATCTTTTGCTGCCATGTATGGTCTCTCCGCAGAGCCCTCTCCTCTTCCGGACAAATATCTCGAAGACCAGGATATTTTCACCTTTGGTGAGACAAGTTTAAAGGTCTTTTTGACACCAGGTCATTCCCCTGCCAGTATCTCTTTGTATTGTGAAAAAGATCAATACATTATTGGCGGGGACGTTCTCTTTTATCAAAGTATCGGCAGAACCGACTTACCAGGGGGAGACTACGATACCTTGATTCAAAGTATACAGAGGCATTTTCTGACCCTTCCGGATACCGTCAAAGTTTATTGTGGTCACGGTCAATCAACAACCATTGGGTTTGAAAGACGTCATAATCCATTTTTAAATTCCTAAACAGGGCACCGAAAAAATCAGAAAAGTTCCAATTGCTGGGGTAAAGGAAAAAGTTGAAAGGATCTCCGGTGATGCGGTGTCACCCCATACGACATGATGGCCTCTCGGTGAGCCTGAGTAGGGTATCCTTTGTTTGTATTCCAGCCATACTCTGGAAATTCCTTGTGTTTTCTTTCCATATAGTCATCCCGGTAAGTCTTGGCAAGAATCGATGCTGCAGCAATTGATCCGATCTTACTGTCACCTTTTACAATACATTCAAATGGCGTAGCTCCAAAAGGTTTGAAGCGATTACCATCGATGAGTAATTTCTCAGGAACCAAACTTAATTTTCGGATTGCCTGATGCATTGCTATAAAAGATGCATTTAAAATATTGATTTTATCAATGGTTGATGGCCGGCAGAAAGAAACGGCAAAAGCAATGGCAACTTCCTCAATGATTCCCCGAAGTTCGATGCGTAAAGATCTCGACAATAATTTGGAATCATTGAGGGTGGGATGGGAAAAATCGATAGGAAGTATTACCACAGCAGCGAAGACCGGCCCCGCCAAACATCCACGTCCGGCTTCATCACAACCGGCTTCGAGAATTCTCTTATTTATTCTACTGGGTAACACATTCACAAGATACGTAATGTGTCTCGGTTCATTGAATTCAAACTTTTCCGATACCGTTAAATATCGGTAGTTTTCCTCAAGGGCACCTCAAATTCAGATCTTCCTGATTCGAAATTCTACTCTCCGGTTCTGCTGACGACCTTCTTCCGTATCATTAGTTGCAAAATGCCTGGTGGTGCCATATCCAATATAAGATAACCGGTCTTGTTCGATACCTTTATTAGCCAGGTAGTTTACTACAGCCCGGGCTCGTCTATTTGAAAGTTGCATATTGTAATCAAATCCACCCTGGCTATCAGTGTGTCCACCTACCTCAATTTCCATAGTGGGATATTCTAAAAGGATTTTGTAAAGCCTGTCCAAATCATTTTGTCCTTTTGTTCTCAGGGTTGATTTGTCAGTGTCAAACAGAATATTATCAAGAGGTATAACCTTATCTTCTTCAAGGGGATACCAGTCGGCAAATTCGTCTCCAAAATCATCAATGATTGGTGGTCTTTTATAAACCCTGACATCATCAATGTAATAATAGGCATAGTTGTGGGTGTTTTCAGAACCTTCACTACTTAATGTCTCCTCATCAGTGAAGAAATTGCCGATAGTCAAAAACTTATAGGCATCTTCTGCCGTAAAATCACCCTGGATCTTGTGCCAGATATATTCATTTCCAGGTACTATTTTTTCACTGTAGATCTGAGGTTTCTTAATA
Source organism: Saprospiraceae bacterium (assembly GCA_041748995.1). Taxonomy (GTDB): domain Bacteria; phylum Bacteroidota; class Bacteroidia; order Chitinophagales; family Saprospiraceae; genus JABDMH01. Next base: position 1,768 of record JBGTCB010000049.1, read on the forward strand.
ACCACACGATCGGTTTTTTCCTGCAGTTTTTGCATACTGAACAGAATACCCAGGTTATTTGAGTGAATACCTGTATGCAGGGGTGATGCCCAAAATTCCACATGATATGCTTGTCCGGTAACCAGTGGCTCGGTCAGATTCACTTGAATATATTCTCTGCAATGTGGTTTGCCCTGATTGCATCCAAAAGCGGTAATACCAACCATATATTGGCCGGATCTTGGCTTCTTTCGACCAAAACCTTTCTCCTGCCAGGTATCGGGAACGGTAATACTGGGACCGTAAACATCGGGAGATGCTTCGCTGGCTGAACTCCAATCTTTCACCAAACTTGTAAAGTCAGATCCCCGATAAAACCAGCCATGTGGTATTATCGAAAAAACCTCAAATCCGGGATTTGGCACAAGGTTTTCTGACTCTTCTGCTTCAAAGTCATTTTGACTAGAAACCAGGAGAAAAGAGAGCACCATACTTAATGCGAGCGCAATCGGTTTACAATACATCCAGCCTCTTTTGCGTAAACTAATCCAAAATCTTACCAAATTTTACTTCGAACTTACGTTTCTAAAACGTGAATCATTTTTGAACCTTTGTATACAAATACAAACGCAAGTCAATGAACAAAGATTTTTTAAACAATCTTCTCCTTCGTAAAAGCAACATCGGCTCCTGGAGCGGGTCAAAATCGATAGCTTCTAAAGCCAGTATAAAGAGCATTTCACCTGTTGATGGGCTAGTGATTGGGGAGGTAACTGTCACCACCGATGAGGTATATCAGCAGATTATGGGCAATGCTGAAAATGCTTTCAGAATTTGGCGGAAATGGCCTGCGCCAAAACGAGGTGAAATCGTGCGGCAGTATGGAATGATATTAAGAAAATATAAAGCAGACCTGGGGTATCTGGTTTCTTATGAAATGGGAAAGAGCCTGCAGGAAGGCCTGGGGGAAGTTCAGGAAATGATTGACATTTGTGATTTCGCTACAGGTCTGTCCCGGCAGTTATATGGTCTAACGATGCATTCTGAAAGACCAGATCATCGAATGTACGAACAATGGCATCCTCTAGGAATAGTCGGAATAATATCTGCATTCAATTTTCCCGTAGCTGTTTGGTCCTGGAATGCAATGATCGCATTGGCTTGTGGTGATGTATGTGTTTGGAAAAGTTCTGAAAAGACACCTCTCTGCGCGGTTGCATGTCAACAATTGCTTAATATCATCTTCCAAGAAAATAAAGTGCCTGACGGTGTTTCAAATGTTATCACCGGGGGCAGAGAAGTAGGTGAATTCCTCACTAAAGATCACAGGATTCCCTTGATTTCTGCCACAGGAAGTTGTGCGATGGGGCGGGAAGTTGGAATCACTGTTGCCAGTAGATTAGGTCGTTCATTATTGGAATTAGGGGGAAATAATGCCATCATCATTACACAACATACTGATTTGGAGCTTATGATCAGAGGTTCTGTGTTTGGTGCTATTGGTACCGCAGGCCAAAGATGTACCTCGACTCGAAGACTCATCGTACACAGTTCTGTGTATGACAAAGTTAAGAATAAACTTGCCCAGGCATACCACCAACTCAAGATCGGGACGCCTCTGGATAGTCATAATCATATGGGCCCACTGATTGATAAACAAGCTGTAGCTCAATACCTCCGGGCTCTGGATGCCGTGGGTGAGCAAGGTGGAGCGTTTGTTATAAAAGGAGATGCTCTTTCCGGTCCGGATTATAACAGTGGCTGTTATGTTAGTCCCAGTATTGCTGAGGTCACCAATGAAATGCCCATCGTCCAGCAGGAAACCTTCGCTCCGCTTTTGTATTTGATTCGCTATGATAACCTGGAGGATGCTATCGCAATGCAGAATGGCGTTTCCCAGGGGCTTTCTTCAGCTATAATGACTAATAACCTTCAGGAAGCCGAGCTTTTCTTGTCTGTTGATGGTTCTGATTGTGGTATTGCAAATGTCAATATTGGCACCAGTGGAGCCGAAATAGGAGGTGCTTTTGGAGGTGAAAAAGACACCGGTGGTGGTCGGGAAAGTGGGTCTGATTCTTGGAAGGCCTATATGCGCCGACAGACAAATACGATCAACTACGGAAATGAAATGCCTTTGGCTCAGGGTATAAAGTTAGATTTTTAAGTAGAAAAGATACATGCCTTGAGGGCAGGTAGCGTCAGATGTAAATGATCATCGTGTCTTTTCAGATAAAGTGGTTCCTCAATTAAATTCAGAATATCTGCAATTACTCCCGTTTTCATAGATGCGGGCGTCTTCATTTTGATCTGAGATATTTGATTTCCCAAATTAATTGCGACCAATTTTTCCTGGGATTTATAGGTCCATTGAAAAATTATACAGTCTCCTGCTTCTTCAGTTGGATCAATCAACTGCCATTTGCCCTTCTTAAAAACCGGATCTTTGGTCACTTCCAGTAGCCGGTCATAGTGAACTTTTATACATGCACATTCGCATTTTTCCGGAAGGAACGTGCGGATAGTACAGGGACAGGGTGCTGAGGAAAAAAAGGATCCAATTTGTACCGGATAACGAACTCTTTTACCCTCCCATTGACCATCGTAGTGCAATCGCATACCTGGCAGGCAAGTGAATAGCACGGCAGCAGCCCTTGATCTCATATCACCCAGAGAAGTTATGGATCTTTCCTCATCATGATTCTCGATGAATCTTATGCTTTTATTCTGGTAGTCCAGGGTTGCTTTCAAGTGGCTTTTCAATCCATCAATATTACCTTTTTTGATAAGATCAAGTACGCGCTTATCATATGTGAAATCAAATCCCATTTGTTGCAACTGCCACTCTGTGTCCCAATAAGCTTCTGCCAGAAAAAGAAAATTCTTTTTGTGAGCCCTGACTTTCGAAATAGCCTCTGGCCAAAAATCAATCCGACGCGTCTTTGAGGTCACATATCCCCAGGTTTTTTCGAAGACTTCGGGTAAAACCAGCATAGCCATATCGCAACGTACACCATCGCACAATTCAGACACCTGAAGCAGTCGCTTCTGCATGAATTCATGAGCTATTGGGTTAAAATAGTTGATCTGTACGGTATCGGTCCAGGCTGCAAAATAAGGGTCTTTACCATGGGCAAAATAACCTGACTCATTCTGAAAGAATGTATAGGGACTTTGCTCGAATTTTAACTCTTCAACGCCTAAAAAGATCTCGGGGTCTGTAATTAAAAGATTGCTATCTGTGTTGAAATGATTGGGTATAAAATCCAGAATCAATTTCAAACCACTTCGGTTAAGTTGTCTTTTTATAAATTTTAGGTCTTCACGATTTCCCAGCAATTCCGATACAATATAATCTTCAATGGCATAAGGAGAGCCGGTTATATCAGAAGCTGTCCAACTATCCGATACGTTGTCGTATGCTCTTACAAGATCAGGATGAAAACAATATTTCTTAATGGAGGAGGATGATGTCTGCCACACTCCCATAAGCCAGACATAGTCAACTCCCTGGGTCTTTAAATCCTTCCAGTATTGATCCGGGATTTGTGATAAGGTTGTATTGTGACCAAACTGTTTGATCCACGGTCTGGTATTTATTTCATACAATGTTGGGTACATATATGCCGGAATCTTGGAAGAAAATTGTTTTTCAGTTACCAGAAAACTATGTAGATAATTGACAGAATCGTCATGGTGACCAATGCGGCAAGGTTGAATTGATTACTTGTCCGGAACAGACTCGAAGGTATCTTGATCGATCGGGCGAAACTACTTTTATTCTCTGTCAGAAGTAGAACTCCCAAAATGATTGTCAGAATGACGGACAAGGTGCCAAAGATACTGAAGAGTCCATCTTGAAAAATTATCTTAATTCCCGGAATGGTGGATATAACCATGACGGTTATCAGAATGCCCCAATGATGCGTTCGCTTTTCAGGATGTGACGCTTTCGGTTGTTCTAATATTGATAGAACCACTAAAAGAGTTGACAGTAAAAGGAAGCAAAAACCCATTCGATCAATAAATGGAAGATCCGGGAAAAAGACCTGCAACGCCCATGATAGGGGAATTGAAAGAATTACTACGATCATTGCAGCATTGGCAGTGGCTGGCCTCCAAAATAAACCAAATAAAAAGATAGCCACAATTCCTGGGCTAATGAATCCGGTGTACTCCTGGATATATTGAAAAACCTGACCCAGTGATTGAAGCATAGGAGCAACGACAGCACCAACGGTCAAGGCCAATGCAGCTGAAATTTTGCCGATCTTAACCAACTTAAGTTCAGATGCATTTTTATCAATTTGCTTGTAGATATCCAAAGTAAAAATTGTGGCTGTACTATTCACAATTGAACTAATAGATGATCCAATCGCAGCAACAAGAGCAGCAAAAACCAATCCCTTTAACCCTGCCGCAACATAGTTATTCAGTACCCAGGGAAATGCTTCGTCTGCTTTGGCAAGGTCTGCTTGCAGATGAAACGCCGCTATTCCGGGTACCACCACAATCAATGGCATAAAGATCTTAAGGAATGCTGCAAATGCAACACCTTTTTGTGCTTCATTGATGTTTTTTGCCGCCAAAGCTCTTTGAATAATATACTGATTAGTGCCCCAATAATAAATATTAGCAATCCACATACCTCCCAGAAGTACACTTAACCCAGGTAATAAATTGTAAGCGCTCTTTTGATCACCGGTGGATATATCGACGTATAGATCACTTCTTGAAAAGATCATTTTAAACCGATCGGGTACTTCATTGACCAGTGTTGACAAACCATCGAAATAATGACCTCCCCCCACTGCCCGGACTACAAGAAAACTTGCAATAAACCCCCCAATTATTAATATGATCACCTGTATAACATCGGTCCACACCACTGCTTTCAAACCCCCAAAGATGGAGAATGAAGCGGAATAAATTACCAGACCTGTTATTCCTATCATCAATGGCACTCCCATGATACTTTTTATCGCCAGACCTCCCAGGTATAATACAGAAGTGATATTGACGAAAACAAACAGGAAGATCCAAAACACTGCCAATGCAGATCGCACTCTGTTGTCAAATCGCTGTTCCAGGAACTGGGGCATGGTATAGATTCCCTTACTGATAAAGACTGGTAAAAAAAATTTGGCTACCAGTAGGAGAGTTACAGCAGCCATTAACTCATAGCTGGCAATGGCAAGACCAATCTCAAATCCCGATCCATTCATGCCTAATATCTGTTCCGTTGAAATATTTGAGGCAATCAAAGACCCACCTACAGCCCACCAGGGTAATGCTGAGCTAGCCAAGAAATAGTCTTGTGCCGATTCATTCTTCTTTTGGGCGAACCAGATACCAATCCCAATCATTATCAACAGATAACCGAAGAAGACTATCAAATCAATGGTAGAAAAATTCATTGTGGGGTTTCCTTTAACTGAAGAACCTGCTTAATTTTTTTATGTATTTCGGTATTATCATACACACCGGTAAAGTTTTCACTTCCGGGTCCAAAAGCAAAGACCGGAATCATCATGGCTGTATGATCTTTCGACACAAAAGAAACTCTGGGTGCACCTTTTTTATCTTCACCAACTATGGAAAATCCCGCTGTTTCATGGTCTGCTGTTACTATCAGGAGAGTCTCCCGGTCCTTTTCGGCAAAATTGAGCATTTTACCGATCACATCGTCAAATTCCAGAAGTTCATCAATAATCATCTCAGAAACATTCGCATGCCCCCCCCAATCGATTTGAGAGCTTTCGATCATCATAAAAAAACCCTTGTCTGACCTCCTTTGAAGATAAGTAAGGCCCCTTTCACAAGCCAATGGTAAATAAGTCCTTCCTGCTGAATGACTGAGGGGTTCGTTATCAGCTGTAAAATAGATAAACCTTCTCTGAGGAGAGATGGTGAGGTCGGCAAGTTCTCCATCCAAATAACTTTTTACAATGACCTGTTGTTTGATCATTTCTTCAATCAGATTTCTGTCATCCAGTGATCTTCGATCAAAATGTTGCTTACCCCCTCCCACTAAATAGTCAACTTCCACTTTTAAGTAATCTGCTGCAATTTCCTCATACATGCTGCGCTTGGCTTGATAAGTTACAAATGCCGCGGGTGTAGCATGAGTTATAGAACTGGTCACCACCATTCCGGTAGCCCATCCCAAGTTATGCAGTTCTTCGAGGATGGACGGTGGCGCGGTGAACTTCTCATTCGATCCAAAACCATTCTTATCCGCTTTAATCCCCCTGGCCATCGCTGCTGCCGCTGCTGCAGAGTCGGTTACAAGGTCATCTTTACAGTGTGTTTTCTGTAAGCCGATGTTTTTAAACCGTTCTAACTGCAAACCTCTCCTATTTGAATACATTGCTCCTGTGATCTGGGGCAAGCCCATTCCGTCGCCAATCATTAAAATGACGTTTTTGGGTGGTTTTTTAAAAGCATCCGAGCCACTGGAGTGCTGAGACGTTAGCCCACCTGTTTTCGGAGAACAGCTTAGGAAACCACAAAAGAGCATTAGTAGTAGTCGCATATGCATATTGACTTTGCCTATTACTGTTGTATATTGACTTTCAAATTACTAATCTACCGAAACAAATGGTCGAGATTTACATCAGAGTGGTTTTATTTTCCCTCGGTTTTATCTCCGGTTCTAGTCTACTTGGACAGTCACCGTCAGACAAAACAGGGAAATTAAGCCTTTTTGACTTAATCGCCGAACAATCGGGTTTAGAGGTTGAACTAAGAACACAAATTGATTCACTGGCCCTGATGAAATTGAAACCCTTTGTTTCACAGGGTACTATGTTTTTCAAAACAGATTCACTAGAGATAGAGTTACCGTTAAAAGTGAATGTGCGGGGAAAGTACCGGAGAAGAACCTGTGACTTTCCTCCTTTGCTTTTGAACTTTCCCAAAGGTGAACTGGGGGATTTGGGTTTAAAAAAATCCGATCAATATAAATTGGTAACCCATTGTCTAAAAGACAAGGAGTCGCAAAACTACTTGTTTAGGGAATATCTGGTATATCAATTGTATCGTGCTATTGAACCTTCTGGTTTTCGGGCAATAGTCTTCCCAATAAAGTATATCGACTCCGACAATCGAAATTCACAGAAAAATTATGCCATGCTCCTGGAAAGCAATGATGAACTGAAAGACAGATTAGGTGGTAAATGGTGTGACTGTCTTGGTTTAGAACCAGATTCCATCAACGACTATTACCGGGAGTTAGTCATCTTCTTTCAATATATGATTGGAAATAAAGATATGAACCTGCAGATTGAACACAATGTGAGATTTTTAGAAGGTAAAAAACATAATAAGAAGATTCCAATCCCCTATGATTTTGATTTCTCTGCTTTTGTCCGGGCCCCATACGCTTTTTCAGATCAAACGGTTACTTTTGATCGATCACCACTCGTGGTCGGTAAAAATTCAGAAGAGTTTGAGAAGGTACTATCCCTGTTCAAAGATCACAAACAGGATTTCTTTGAGATCATAGCGAATTTTCGTCTGCTCTCAAAACGTCACAGGAACCGTTGTCATAAATTCATGGAAGACTTCTTTCGGCTGATTGAGAAACCGAATTTTTCAGGAAAATATCTAAACTGAAGGACCCTGCAACCGGGGATTTGACTTGTGTCTTTCCTTATCTCTCAGGGTTTTTTTATCAAGGTTGATTTTCAGAGCTTTCTCCAGATCGATGCCTGTTTGATTGGCGAGGCAGGTAAGAACAAAAAATGCATCTGCTATTTCATCCGAGAGTTTTTCCTTTTGGTCTTCTGTTGTCAGGGCTTCTTTAAACGATTGTTCTCCATAGGTTCGCGATACTATTCTTGCTACTTCGCCGATTTCTTCCATTAGTAAAAGCATATTGGTCATGACATCAAAATACCGAACACCATATTGCTTTACCCAATTATCTACGGTTTTCTGCCATTGAAGAACTGTCATTATTCTCTTGCTTTTGTGTCAATGATAATAGTAACCGGACCCTCGTTCGTCAACTTTACCTTCATGTCGGCTGCAAAAATACCAGATTGAATTGGCCGTGAAAACCCAGTTTGTAATTGCGCAATAAAATTCTCGTAGATCTGCCTGGCATCATGGGGTGGTGCAGATCTTATAAACGAAGGTCTATTACCTTTTTTTGTACTTGCATAAAGGGTAAACTGACTTACCACCAGCAAGTCTCCGTCAACTTCTGTAATTGATCTGTTCATCAAACCATGTTCATCTCCAAATACCCTAAGGTTAATGATTTTATTGATCAGCCACGCAATGTCACTATCACCATCTTCCTTTTCTACCGCAAGGAGAATCAGAAGTCCGTGACCTATTTTTGCATAAATACTGCCCTCGATAATAATGGACGCTTCGGCTACTCTTTGAATAACAGTTCTCATCGTCAGAATAGAAGAATCTGATCTGCCTGAGATTCATGCAATATTTTGCTGTTGAAGCCTTTTATAAATACTTTCTGTGATACATTATGAGTTTTAAACGGCTTCGGCAGGCATGTATGCAGTACTTTGATCACCTCAGCAACCGGTAAAAAATCCAACCATTTTAAAGCTTGTTCTCTGTTAAAAACGACGGGTTCTACTTCAGAGTGTTCTCTTAGAGATTTTCGGGCAGGTCTGCTTATAATTGTGAAACCATAGTCTTCAAATTTGGTTTTAAAATAAATCGCCGGGAAAAACATGATATCTTTCTCAAAATGAACTCTAAGAGGTTTACGACTACTTCCCTTCCAGGTATAATAACTATCAGCAAGAATGATGCATCTCTGAGTCCTGAATGCCATTCTGAATGTGGATTTCACATGTACTTGCCTATAGTCTGTCAAAGGTATACTAATCTCTTCTGAGACCGGAGAAGCACCCCATAAACCCTTGACCACAAATCCATCTCTGGCTACCAGCATATTTACTGGATCGGCAACGTCCAGAAGATAACATTGCGTTAGGGGTGATTTCAATGTTGCATGACCGAATATGTGTTCAATATCACTCTTATTGAAGATAGATGAAAACCTTTGCATAGCTTCAAGATTCCCTGGTCAAGTTATAAACATAAAGAGAATATAACATTTATATATAGATGTAATATAAAGAATTACGAATATACAAAATTTATAATTTGATGACACATTTTAAACATGTTTCCACAATCATCTTTGTATTCTAAACAATGCCCCGAATGAAATTGGTTAACTGTTTATTTACATGCTCCTGTGGATATACATTTAGACACGAACAATTGGTTTATAGACAGAACTTTTCTAAAAATTTTTCAACATATCTCTTATCAACAAAACATGAATAACATATATAATAGATTAATTATTAATGTTTTATGATGTTAATAATTTGTTGGTATACAGTGGAATTTGTGGATATCTGACATTATAAAAGGATTATACAATAAGAATTATACATTTAAACACAATTGATGATGACATTTTAAAATTAATTTTTCTGTCATTTTCTATTATCGTATGAGAGTAATGTTAGTTAAGAAACGTATCGTACTAATTTGGATGATCATAGGGCTCATTATGATCTTTTTTCAAATTATTATCGGTGGAGTCACCCGTTTAACTGGTTCCGGGCTATCCATTACTAAATGGCAGATTGTGACCGGTACAATTCCACCGATGGACGCCGAAACATGGCAACGGGAGTTTGAGCTTTACAAGAATACCCCCCAATACAAAAAGATCAACGCTGGCATGGATTTGAATTCCTTTAAGTTTATCTACTATTGGGAGTATCTTCACAGGCTATGGGCAAGATTAATGGGTGTTGTTTTTCTATTTCCTTTTATGTACTTTATAAAGAAGAAATGGATAGACAGAAGAGTTGTCCAAAGATTGATTGTCGTTGTTTTACTTGCTGCTATAGTGGGTCTGTTTGGTTGGATAATGGTCGATAGTGGCCTTATTGAACGACCCTGGGTGAATGCGTATAAATTATCGATACATCTATGCCTGGCTCTTTTACTGTTCAGTTATCTTTTATGGACTATTTTGACAGTGATGTTTGACGGCATAGTATTGGAAAGTCCATATAAGCTGAAGTCAGTGCAGTTATTTTTGATTTTGTTATGGATCCAGATTTTTCTGGGAGGCATGATGTCGGGATTGAAAGCATCCTTATTGTATCCGACCTGGCCGGATATGGCAGGTGAATGGATTCCTGGGATAGTTACCGACCTGGATAACTGGAATGTGGATAATTATGTGGATTATGAAAAATCAGGATTTCTTCCAACACTAGTACAAATACTTCACAGGACAGTGGCATATATATTGATAATGAATGGCTTATATGTGTTTTATCATCTGCGAAGATTGTTGGACAATGTTGTGATAAGGGTTGTTTTATGGGTGTTTATAAGTTTGTTGATAAGTCAAGTTGTCTTGGGTATTTCTGTATTGCTCAACAGTATTGGTTCGATTCCAGTGTTTTATGGAGTGATGCATCAGGCTGTTGCCATATTGCTATTGTCTGCGACAATAATCTTATATTTTTTTCAATCACGTAAGAGCGAGGTATCTTTGTGAAAAATAGGGGATTTTAAGTTAAATTGGATAATGACGAGAAATGAACTGATCACAAGTGGGAATTACACTTATCTGGATGTAGGCCCTCGAACAGAAATACCATTAGTGTTATTGCATGGGTTATTTGGAACAGCTAGTAATTTTGACAAATTAATTGATCATTTTACTTCGAAGAGGAGGATAGTAATGCCTATACTTCCAATTTTTGAGATGTCGATTCGTAAAGTGTCTCTGAGTGGATTGCTGGAATATGTAAAAGATTTTTTAGATATGATGGGTTTTTCAAAAATACATCTACTGGGAAATTCACTGGGTGGCCACCTGGCAATAATTTATAGCTTAGAGTACATGGACACTGTGAAGTCACTAATACTCACCGGGAGTTCCGGTTTGTATGAAAGTGCATTTGGAACAGGATTTCCTCGCAGAGAGGATTATGATTATATCCGGAAGAAAGTAGAGTTGACTTTTTTCAATCCGGATATTGCTACCAAGGAAATGGTAGATGAGGTCTTTGGGATAGTCAATGACAGGATGAAAGGAATCCGGGTGATTAAAACCGCGAAGTCGGCTATAAGACACAACGTGGAAAATCGCCTTAGTGAGTTGAAAATTCCTTGCCTCCTGGTATGGGGTAAGCAGGATACAATCACGCCGGCATTTGTTGGCGAGAGGTTCCACGAGTTAATAATGAATTCCCAACTAGAGATGTTGGATAATTGTGGTCATGCTCCTATGTTGGAGCTACCAGAGAAATTTAACCAGGCATTGCATGATTTTCTGACTAATGTAGAGAATGTAAAGAGTCTTGCTTGAGTGTAAGTAGAGGAAGGACAGCCCTTACTAAGTAGCGAATAGTGCCATCAATTGGTAAAATTCTCAAGTAGATAGCTTTTGAGATCGCTGTAGGATGATGTGATTGAGACCTTATAGGAAGTTTTTTGCTCAATCATAGAAAGGATTGGATGTATAGGAAATTCTAAATTTAGAGCAAGGTCGATAGTAGATTTGAATTTTGATGGATGTGCTGTCTCAAGGACGATACCATGAAAGGATGGGGTGGATGTCAGGAATTCTTTGAGACCAAGATAGCCGACTGCTCCATGTGGATCCATTACATAGTTGTATCTAGAAAAAAGCTCCTGTATGGCTGTAATTGTTTCTGAATCAGTAAAAGAGTATCCGGTAATCATGGCCTTAAGTTGGTTCCACGTGGAACCTGCTAAGTGAAAGATGCGGGCAAAGTTCGAAGGATTTCCAACGTCCATGGCATTACTCAAAGTATCAATGGAGAGTTTGGGTTCAAAGAGTCCAGTTTGAAGATAATGAGGGACAATGTCATTGATATTGGTGGAGGCAATGAATTTAGATACAGGAAGGCCCATGGCAGTAGCCAACATTCCCGCTGTGAGGTTGCCGAAGTTTCCACTTGGCACTGATATAGCAAGATGACCATCGAATGAAGGCAGTTGCTTTACAGCTTCAAAATAGTAGAATATTTGGGGTATTAAGCGGGCAATGTTTATGGAATTGGCTGAAGTAAGACGTAGGCTTTTATTTAATTGTTTGTCGTTAAATGCCTGCTTGACCATGAATTGACAATCATCGAAGGACCCTTCTACTTCTAAAGCTGTGACATTGCCATCAAAAGTTGTCAATTGTTTTTCCTGAAGAAGGCTCACCTTACCCTTCGGATATAAGATGGTAACGTGAATCCCTGGTACTTTATGAAAGCCTGCGGCTACAGCACCTCCTGTATCTCCCGAAGTTGCAACCAAAACATGAAGAAGTTGATCATTATCCTGATTAAAATAAGCCATGACCCGTGCCATGAATTGAGCTCCGAAGTCTTTGAAAGCTAGAGATGGCCCATGCCATAATTCCAAAACATGTATTCGGGCATCGAGATTAGAAAGGGGGACAGGGAATGTGAAGGAATTCTCGATGATAGTCTGAAGAGTAGCAGGAGGTATACTTTTTTGCAGCAAGGAACTGGCGACAATGTAGCAGAGATCCTGAAAGGAATATTGGTTTAGGCCCTTAAAGAAGGAATCTGATAATTTGGGAATATCCGCGGGCATAAACAGGCCACCATCTGGTGCAATACCCAAAAGGACCGCTTCCTTGAAAGTGAATAGGTTTGATCTATTGTTTGTGCTGTATAGTTTCACGTGAAACCTTTTTTAATAGACTATGGTACCTTCTGGGTTTATCCTCGAGATATAAATGTCGGATTCTATCTTGTTTTTGGAAAATATCTCCTGCATCTGTTTGGTTGCGGTCTCAGCCTTTACACTATTGTCAAAAACTGCAAAGATAGACGGACCAGCCCCCGAAATACTGCACCCTAATGCACCGTTTTTAAGCGCGGATTCTTTAACTGCATAGAAGTGAGGAATTAATGATGCACGCTGGGGTTCAATGATCTGATCGTTTAAACTCTTGGCAATTAACTCAAAGTTTGATTGAACCAGGCCTAATACCAATCCAGCAAGATTTCCACTTTGTTTAATGTGGCTCTGCAAAGAGATCTGTTCAGAAATAATCGTACGAGCGTCTTTTGTCAATATTTCGATATGAGGATAGACTATTCCGATGGTGAGACCGGAGGGCACGGGAATCCGATAGTAATCAAGTGTATCGTTGTCCCGAATCAATATTAAGCCTCCCAATAACGAAGGTCCTACATTATCAGCATGATAGGCACCGTCAGCAACCTGTTCTCCAAGAACGGCAAATGGTAATAGTTGATCTTTTTGTAAAGGTCTTCCCAGTATTTCATTGACCGCCACAACTGCTCCGGCTGCACTTGCTGCTGATGATCCCAAACCACTTCCAAAAGGCATTTTCTTATGAATTTCCAAATCGATACCGTAGGTTTCCATGCCGAGGTATTGCATCAGGCTCAGAGCTGCCACTCCTGCTGTGTTCTTTGCTACATCATAAGGCAGTCTTTTGTGATCACCCGTAATTTTGGTAATTTTTAGGCCAGGAGAATGGGAAGGCCTGGCAATTATATCGTCTCCTGGTTTCTCCAGGGCGAAACCTAAGATATCAAATCCACAACCAACATTTGCAACGGAAGCCGGTGCGAAAACTTTGATGCCTGCCTTCATAAAAGGTTACCAATGTGAATGATTTCTGCAAAAACACCTGCAGCGGTGACTTCTGCACCGGCACCTGGACCCTGGATAACCAATGGTCTGTCCTTATATCTTTGCGTCGTAAATACAATCATATTATCACTACCACTTAAGAAATAGAAGGGGCTAGAACTATCCACTTCCTCCATTCCAATACT
>JBGTCB010000050.1:0-2121 GCA_041748995.1 Saprospiraceae bacterium
CTCATCGGCATCCAAAGTAGCAGTTGAGGGTGTTTCATGGATGATACGGATATCCGGTTTGCTTTTGATTCGTTTCGCCTCCCAAAGTCTGACATAGCCCGATAAACGCGCTACACCATGGGAATCGATACCCCGTAAATCGGCAGCAATAAGCACGTCAGCAGCCTGTATGGCGTCCTTTTCTGAACAGCCAATCTTCAAAAAAACATCCTGGGTAAATGCGCGAAGTTGCGCTTCGGGAAACAGGGGTAATTCATTCATTTTATTCCATGCTTTCAGCCAGAAGGTCAATAATATGTTTGACCCTGACTGTGTAATTATTCTTTTTCAGGATAGCATCCAGATGCATCAGGCAGGCCGTGTCGGTTGTTACCAGATAGTCGACACCCAGGTTTTGGGCTAAATCGAGTTTTCTTTTTCCAAATGCGATGGATTCCGCCTCATTACGAACTGAGTAAATTCCACCAAATCCACAACATTGTTCCTGTTCTCCCAGCTCTACCCATTCCATCCCTGAAATGGCGCTAAGTAAGGTACGTGGGCCGCTTGTTATGCCGCATTCCCGTTTTGCCTGACAAGCGTCCAACCAGGCGATTTTTCCTTTATTTCGGAAATGGATTTTGCCGATATCCACTTTTGAAGTTAAAAATTCGGTGAACTCAAGCAGGTTTTTTTGGAGCTGTTTGCACTGGTTATGGACGACTGAGTTATGAAATAGTCTGGAATAGTCGTTTCGTACCATCCCCGTACAAGCGCCTCCAATACCCACAGCCGGACGATCTTTGGTAAATTCGGTGATGAATTTTTCACCCACTTCCTTTGCCTGATCCCAGTGGCCGGCGTTATAAGCAGCCATGCCGCAGCATGTTTGTTCAGTATTGTAGTTCACCTGGCAGCCGAGTTTTTCAAGAATACGCACCATGTTTCTTCCCGTTTCCGGATAAAACTGGTCGACATAACAAGGCACAAACAGATCGATCTGCATGGGCGCAAATTAAACTAAAAGTGGAAGACTTAGTAAGATCCAAATTCCCCGCCTTCGCTTTGTGAAGAGAATGCACAATATAATGTTGTTTCAAAAGCTACGGCGGGCAAAGCAAGTTCCAAATTCTAAATTCTAAATTGGGTGAGGGGGTGAGGTGGGTTTGTATTTTCGACTAGCGAAATTAATCTGCGGTACCTCCATAAAATATTTCCACCTGATAATTCTGTTCCTCTTTGGCTACCCGGATACTCCTTTTCTGGCCTGGTACTGAGTATTTTGATGTCTCCCTGCTGATTTTCGACCAAAACTGCGGAATAAGGCAAGTTATGAGTGAATGAATCTAAATTCCTTGCAGAAACCAAATGAGCAGATAAACCCTATTCATGATAATCCAAATTTAAGTTAGGAAGTTGGGATCTTTGTAATCGAAAAAATACATTTAGCCACTCAGGGAACGGGTCCGTCATGCTTTCCAGTTCTATGCCTCCTGCCAGAGACGCGATAAATCGACGTCTCTACAATAATTCCCCTCGTCTCCTCGTCTTCTCTCCATCTGAAGTTTCGGTTCGTCCGTCTCAGAATGCTCAGTGTGACGGACCAGGAAACCTCCTTACCATCTACTTCGAACAAACCCTTTGTTCGATATAGTCAATAAGCGAATGGATCACCTTAATATGGATCTCCTGGGCGCGATCAGCGTGGACGCTTTTTGGGGCGCGGATTTCAACATCGGCGAGTTTGGCAATGGCGCCTCCCTCTTTTCCGGTTAGGGCCACCACTTTCATGCCTTTGGCTTTGGCGGCTTCAATCGCTAAGATGACATTTTTGGAGTTTCCGCTTGTGGAGATGGCAAGAAGTACGTCTTTTGGATTTCCAAGGCCTTCAATGAAGCGGGAAAATACCTTTTCATAGCCATAATCATTTCCGACACAGCTCAAATGGGAAGGGTCGGAAATGGATATGGCCGCAAGGGCTTTTCGATCATCACGGTAACGACCACTCAGTTCTTCGGCAAAATGCATGGCATCGCACATGGAGCCCCCATTGCCGCAAGAGATGATTTTGTTACCGGCCAACAGACTTTCGGCCATTAATTCGCCGGCTGCTTCAATACGCAGAAAATTCTGTTCGTCTCG
>JBGTCB010000051.1:0-12762 GCA_041748995.1 Saprospiraceae bacterium
CCGTGATGTCCGGACCGATGTTGGCAAAATTATGATTCTTTATCGCAATGTCTCCGTGCACGGGAGGATTACCCAGACCATCATATATTTGAACATCCTTTACCAGGATATCGTAGACTGGGCGACATGAAATAGTTAGTACTACTAAGGCAAGAAAAATATAGAACCGCATCTGACCGGCTTTTAAGCAAGATTAACAAATTTCGACCTATTATCATATGGGAGAACCGTTGGGGGAATCGAAAACTTTTGATGTAGCATGTTTGTATTACTTTTGTACTGTTAATGGGAAACAGATGAGTAAACACGGGAGAGTTTTGGTGGCTATGAGTGGAGGTATCGACAGTACGGTTGCTGCCATGATGCTGCATGAAGAGGGTTATGAAGTCGTTGGCATTACGATGAAAACCTGGGACTATGCCAGTTCAGGTGGTTCCAAAAAAGAGACAGGCTGTTGCAGTCTTGAATCCATTAATGATGCCCGTGAAGTCGCTGTCAAAATGGGATTTCATCATTTTATAATCGACATCCGGGAAGAATTTGGGGACTTCGTGATCGACAATTTCGATGAGGAATATATAGCCGGTCGTACTCCCAATCCCTGTGTACTCTGTAACACACACATAAAATGGCGTGCCTTGCTTAAGCGGGCTGACGCTATGGATTGCAGTTTTATTGCGACTGGTCATTATGCGCGTATCAGTGAATCCGGAGCCAGATTATTTGTCAAGAAAGCGATCGACGTAAACAAAGATCAGTCTTATGTATTGTGGGGCCTGGATCAGGATTGTCTCGCCCGCACCAGATTTCCTCTGGGTAATTTTGAAAAAAAAGAGGTTCGGCAATTTGCTAAAGATGCAGGTTATGAGGCTTTATCCAACAAACCGGAAAGCTATGAGATTTGTTTTGTCCCTGACAACGACTACAGAGGCTTCCTAAAACGGCGTAAACCGGGACTGGAGGAAAGGGTTGCCGATGGTGTCTTTATGGACATAAAGGGTAATATTCTCGGACGACATGAGGGATATCCGTTTTATACAATTGGCCAGAGAAGAGGTCTTGGCAGGGCATTTGGTGAACCGATGTATGTATCGGAGATACGACCAGATTCAAACACCGTGATCCTGGGTCCGATTGATGGACTGATCAGAAGTACGATGAGCGTATATCAGGTGAATATGATGAAATACGAAGAAATGCCCAGAGGTATGGAGGTCATTACCAAAGTACGATATGGCGATATTGGCACATTAAGTGAAGTGTTTCCTGAAGACAATAATGTGGTCAATGTGAAGTTTTACGCTGGAGTTAAAGGTGTTGCTCCGGGACAAAGTGCCGTATTTTTCGAAGGCCCTGATCTGGTAGGAGGAGGGATAATTTATAGTTCACTGACTTGATATGATCCATCGGTTACTCTTAATTTTACTGACATTCTGGAATTTTGGCTGCAGCAACTCTCTCGAATCACCCATCGATTCGGCCATTTATGGTTATGAATATTTCCCCCTGGAAGTCGGAAAGTATCGGATTTACCAGGTTGATTCAATTCAATTTGACATCGGTGCCGGAAATCTACCAATCCGGGATTCCTCCACCTTCTACTTTCGCGAAGAAGTGAAAGAACTGTTACAGGATTTTGAAGAAGCGGATGTTTTCCGCATTGAACGCTCAAGGTCAGATCAACCTACCGGTCCGTGGCAAATTTGGGATGTGGTTACCGCAAGCCGATCCGTCAATCAGGCCTTTTATACGGAGAATAATATCCGTCTCATTAATCTTGTCTTTCCTTTGAATAAAGGGATTCGCTGGAATGGAACATCCTTTATTAACGATCAGATCATTGTATTTATCCGCGGTGAATCCGTTGAAATGTACAAAGGATGGGAATTCGAGGTCCTGGAGGAAGGAGTGAGTGAGCAGATCGGTTCCGCGGTGTATCCCGAAGTTGCTACAGTGCAACAATCGAACAGTGAAAACATTATCGAAAGGCGATACTCCGTAGAAAAATATGCAAAGGGAGTGGGATTAATTTTCCAGGAACGCCAGATAGTCGATTCATATTGCAAATATTTAGGGGTTACCGAGCCCTGTATTGGCAAAGAGTGGATCGAGAAATCAGGAAGGGGCTTCTTTAGCCGGCAGTCTCTACTGGAACATAATTAAGAAAGAATAATTCATGATCCAAAACCCCGTCAAAGTCGGTCGACTTCTTAAAACATTTGGCATTGATGGGCAATTGAGATGTCAGATTGATGATCGTTTTATTAAATTGCTCAAAAAAGACCGGTATGTTTGGGTTGAAATGGATGGACTGATGGTCCCCCTTCTTGTGAGTAAATTTGTAGCCCAGCATAAGCCTCTCATCTATTTTGCCGATGTGACAAATGAGCGCCATGCCAAAATATTGAGTGGTCACTGGCTATTTCTTAATAGAGAGGACTACCCAAAGGAACCCTGGCCTGCAATTAAACCGGAAGGCACGGTTTACAATTTCCTGATTGATTTTTCCGTCAATTTTACTTCCCATCAGACGAAAGGTATCATTACTAAAATTGTGCAGTATCCAGCGCAGGAAATTGCATTTGTACAGTTGACAGAACCAGTGGAGAAAGAACTATTGGTACCTCTTGTTGAAGAATTCATCATGGAAATAGATGAGAAGAAACGAATTATTTACTTGAACGTGCCGGATGGTCTCTTAGATCTTTGATACCATTTATTTTAATCTTCATAGAATTATAATAGTTCAGCAAGCCGCATCAGGTCATCTTCATCATTGTATACATGGGGTGAAATTCGGACAGCCTGACCTCTGACCGAGACAAATATTTTATTCTTCTGTAATTGGGCCAACAAATTATTGGAGTCAAATGGGTCTTTCCGGTAAATTCCAAATAAATGCCTGGCATGACCTCCCGGGTCATCGACCCAACCTTTTTCCCTTACCGAATTCAGAAAATTATTGGTGATATAATGGCAATAATCCTGAATCCGGTCTACCTTCCAGCTTAAAAGTTGATCTATTGATGCGCTGAGCATAGGGAGAAGAATAAAATTGGAAAATTCACCGACATTGTAACGGTATGCCTTTGGACGATAATTATCCTGATATTCTGAAAGTGACGCAAAGTCATCACTCTGTTTTCGATTTATCCAGTTAAATTCGATGGGTATACCTTCATCAAAAAAGTCACTAAAATAACTAATGGCACAACTGAAAGGACCCATTAGAAACTTATAGCCGGCACAAATCAATGCATCGGGTTTAATTTCTTCTAAATCAAACGGTAGTGCGCCAATGGACTGAGTACCATCTACAATGAAGACAGCCTGATACTCCTGACATTTTTCTCTGATTTTTTTCAGATCGAAAATAGTGCCATCATGCCAATGACTATGATCCAGGGTTACGCAAATGGTTCTTTCATTGATTGCCTCTAATATAGCCCTATTCCAGGCGGTAGTCCGATCAATAAATTGATGCGGTGGAGCAACTAGTTTTATCTCAATTTCATGGGTTTTGGCCAGCTCTGCAAAAGCGTAGTAATTGCTGGGAAACTGGCTTGCCGGTATAATGATGTTACCTTTTTTTTTAATAGTCAGATTCCTGGCAATAATAGCAAACCCGTATGATGCAGATGGGTGATAAGCCAGCCTCTGAGGATCATCTAAATTAATTAGGCTTGCAAACTTCGATTTAAGGATTTCTATCGGTTGAAAAAAATCATCCATAGTGATTTTATATGGAGTAGTTTTCTTAAGAAGGCCTTCGACGCCGGCAGCTACTACCTTTTTGGATAAGGGTGATTGATATGCACAATTTAAATAGCTTATACCCGCTTCCAGATCAAAAGCAGATCGTTGACAGGAAAGCTCCGGCAGTATAGCATCTTTCATGACTGAATGATTAAAAGTTTTCGTTGTTCTTCAAGCTGAATCAGTTTGTTTTCGATTTTTTGGCTTTCTATTGTCAGTGATTGAAGAATTCCCATCATCATATCTCTGACAGTAATGACGGTTGAATGGGCTTTTTGAATTTTTTTCTGAACGATCCAGTCTGAAATCAAATTATCAAAAAAGATATCGGTAAATCGATTAAATGATTCAAATTCAAATCCAAGATTAAAGGATTTTTGCCCATAGATATGGCGGAGATCCTGCTCAAAAGGCACCAATAGATGTTTAACATGATAATAGAGATCCCTTGCCCGGTCAATCTGATTATGTTTTAAATAGGATGATCCCCGACTACTGCCAGCCATGTCCCATTTACCCCAGTTCCTTGCCTGTTCCAAATGATTCAACATTTTTTCAAGTACCAGGATTATTTCCTGTCCTTTTGTTTTAAGTTGTTCGATATTTCCGATCAACTCCTGATTGGTATCCATGACCAGTAACAGATCCAGTATTTGTCGGCCGGCAGGGCTATTTGATTCCGTCAAGGATTTTTCTTTTTCTTTAATCAGCTGATTAAGTCGTCTTTCCAGTTTCGGAATATCCTTTATTTTATCTTGCAAAAGGGCTCTTTCATATTCAAGTAATTCGACCGTTTTTTTTATTTCATCATATTTCAGGGATACCTGAAGATATTCCTGCCTTTCCTTATCGATTTGTTGCTCTTTGCTACCCAGGACCTGGTGAAAAAGACCTTTGACACTTAGGTTCTCCAGGTTTTCAATGTCATTAAATTCCTTTCTTAATTGATTTTCCAAACGATCCAGGTCGTGATAGGCTTTTGTGAGTTGTTCGTTAAGTTGTTCCAGGTGCCGTTCAACTCTGATTAAATGCTGGTGAGTTTGGTAGGTTTCCTGCAGATCTCCATGAATTTCAGCCATAATCGCTCACTATTTAAAGGTGCCATAAAATAACTGTCTTTCATCAATATCTATAAAAAAAAGGATCAATCGTCAATTTCCGCGAAATCACTATTTAAATTGCTAACAAATCTGAGCGATTGATCACTGATGGCTCGTTGGGTCGCAAGAATACCATCCAGATGATCGTATTCATGTTGCATCAGTTCAGACATGTCGTCTTCCAAATGCCATTTATCTTCACGCCAATCAGTATCTTTAAATTTCATGGTGCACTTCCGGTATCGCTTTAACCGAACCTCTAGATTAGGAAAAGACATGCAGTCATCCCAGATTTCCAACATTTCGTGGTCAGGAAAATGTAAGACAGGATTGATAATTGGCAGAGGTCGATCTATATTTAAAACGATGATCCGTTTGAATACACCTATTTGTGGAGCGGCAATAGCCCGACCCTTGCCATACTTCAATCGAAATGCACTGACCAAATCACCTAACTCACTTATAATGGGCATAAGTGCCGGTAGTTCATCTTGATTAACTTCACTGCTAACCTCGTAGAGTCTGGGATCTCCTAATAAAAGTATTTTTTTTAGATCGGCCATCATTAGGCATCATTATAAAGTAGATAGAAATCGAATCTATCTTTGAAGGATTTGATTGAACATTGACTATAAAGGAAGGTATTTAATTATTGTTCATCAGGTATCGCAACTAATTCCTGTTGTCTTTTTAAGTAATAATAGGTTTCTAATTGTGATTGCACCGGAATTCCATTTTCTCTAACAACATATTTATTCCGCCCAAATTTATCAATAATTCTTGCTTTTACATTATCATTCAATTGAACCTCGATCAAATTTTTAAT
The DNA here is from genome assembly GCA_041748995.1 of Saprospiraceae bacterium. Classification (GTDB taxonomy): domain Bacteria; phylum Bacteroidota; class Bacteroidia; order Chitinophagales; family Saprospiraceae; genus JABDMH01. Next base: position 5,683 of record JBGTCB010000051.1, read on the forward strand.
CAGTTGTCTGATCTCGGGATCATAAATAGGAAAGGCAGTTTCGATACGATAACTCAGATTTCTCGTCATCCAATCGGCAGATGATAAATACATTTTTTCATCGCCATTATTGTGAAACATAAAAATTCGTGCATGTTCCAGGTAACGATCAACCATACCAATACCCGAGATATTTTCACTCAGACCGGGTTCTCCCGGAATCAGACAACAAATACCTCTCACGAGAAGCTTGATCTCGACACCTGCCTGACTGGCTTCATATAACTGATCAATCATGTCAATATCCTGAAGGTTGTTCAGTTTCAAAATAATTTGAGCCGGGTGGCCTTGTTGGGCATGATCAATTTCCTGTCGAATGAGGTTTACTAATTCAGATCGTAGATTAAACTGTCCTACCAATAGATGCTGAAATTCTTTTTCAGGTAATTTTCGGGTTTCAAGGATGGAAAAAATCCTGGCGATTTCACCGGTTATCCGGGTATCGGCCGTAAACAGACCAAGATCGCTATAAATCTTGGCAGTCATTTCATGAAAATTTCCGGTGCTTAGATAAGTATATAGGACTGCTTTGCCGTTCTCAATTCTTCTGATGATCGCAGCTTTTGAATGTACTTTTAGCCCGGGAAAGCTGTAATGGACTTTAACCCCTGCTTCCTCCAATTTTTGCCCCCAGTGGATATTAGCCTCTTCATCAAAGCGAGCTTTGACTTCTATAAAAGCAGAAACACGCTTACCTTTGTCTACGGCATCCATCAGGGCCTCCATTATTCTGGAGGTATGTCCTACGCGGTATTGAATTATCTTAATATGGGTTACAGCCGGATCATGTGCCGCATTGTGAAAGAACTGCACAACTGCTTCATAGTTATGGTATGGAAGATGAATCAGGTGATCTCTTTCTTTGATGGTTGCGAAAAAATCAGATGATCTTTCTAATGGTATATATTCCAGCGGTTCAAGAGGTTCTTGAGTAAGATATTTCATCCCAAGATCAGGGAATTTAAAGAAATCAAAATTATTATGATACCTCCCTTCTGGCAACAAATCATAGTTTTCGAGTTCCAGTACCGATTGTAAATATTTAAGAAGTTCTTTGGGCATCTGACGATCATAGACCAGACGTGAGGCTGGTCCGATATTACGCCGTTGCAAACTGGCTTTGATTTTCTGCAGCAGATCACCCGTGAATTCATCATCAATATAAAGTTCGGCATCCCGGGTAAGTTTGATGGAAAACGTATCTAGCACATCATATCCGGGAAATAACCAGGCAATACTATGTCTTACGATATCATCGATCATTATGATATCATGTCGATCCTTTTCACTGGGCAGGATTATAAATCTCGGTAAATGTTCTGAAGGTATCTTGACGATAGCATATTGTACCGGTGAATTTATTTTCCCCTTGGTACGCATCATTACACTTAAATAAAGAGAAGCATTGGTGAGGAAGGGCCGAATTTTATGTTTGACCAATAGCACCGGTTGCACATAAGGCAACATGTGTTGTTTAAAATAATTTTCAACGAATATTTTTTGATCTTCAGTCAGATCAAGACGACGTTTTAAATAGATATTATTTTTACGCAGTTCGGGAATAATGGAGTTTTCAAAAATATCACTAAACTCCTCCTGCTGTTTATTTACGATACTTAATATATTTTTAAGGACATGTCGAGGATGAAGGTCAAGTTCGCGTTTGGTACGCTTACCGATTCTGACCAGGTTCCGTTGTTGTGCCACCCTTACGGCAAAAAATTCACCCAGGTTTGAAGAATAGATTGCCAGAAACTTTATGCGTTCAAAGAGTGGTACGGTACCATCTGCCGCCTCCTGTAAAACCCGGTGGTTGAATGCTAACCAGCTGATATCTCTTTCTATATATTTCGTTTCTTCTCTTTCCATTCGTTGTCCCCGAATCATTTTTTTCCCAAAGAACGCACCGCAGAGCTCTGCTTTGTTTCATTCGGGTATTGGTTATTCAAAATCAATAATTTTGATTTCATAAAGATAATCTTTCCCGGTATCAGACCAGCTTTCAGCATAGCTTAAACGGGATCGGCTATAAAATTTATGTAATCGACATCCAGTGAATAGGGATAATCCAGCAGGTATGCCATGGCCTTGGGTATGGGTAATGACCGGAAGATAATACTATACAGAACTTCTACAATTGGTACGTCAAGGTCACCAACCTGAGCAAAATGATACATGAGTTCGATGGTTCGAACGCCCTCTACCAGCTCATCGGAGCGTGCTTCAATTTCCTTCACGCTTTGTCCTTGCCCCAGCAACATGCCAAATCTGAAGTTTCGACTATCCGTACTTGTTGAGGTGGCGATTAAATCACCCAGACCAGCAGTGCCAAAGAAGGTACGTGGGTGGGCTCCCAAAGCCTGTCCGATGATCAGCATCTCTCGTAATCCGCGAGTCACCAGCAATGCTTCAATATTCTTACCCAATTTAAGTCCTGCAGCGATGCCGGTGCCGATCGCAATCATAATTTTCAATGCACCAGCCAATTCTGTACCTACCAGATCGTGTGATCCATAGATCTTAAAACCCGGACTATTTAAAATTTGGTTTCCCAGATTTATTACTTCATCATATTCACTGGCAATCACTGTTGCTGCCGGAAGACCGGACTTTATCTCAGTAGAAAGGTTTGGCCCGGAAATACATCCGATACGAACCACCTGAGTTTCCTCCCGAATAACCTGGCTCATCGTCCGGATATTCCGCTGCCCAATCATGATGTGTTGTTTCTGCAGATTCGCATCCACCAGATCGAGTCCTTTTGTACCGTGAATTAAAATATGAAATGGATGAAGAAAGTTGGAGAATTGCCTGATCACCTCTCTGAAAGAAAAGGAGGGCACCACTGGTATGATGAGCTGACAGCGATGGCATAATACTTCCATGCTCTGAGTGTTCTCAATTAGAAAGGCTTTACCATGGCTAAGGGTTTCAAGATGCCCTGGTGATATCGGATTGCGACTATAGAGAAGGACATTCACATTGTGACACAGCAGGCGGGCAATGGTCTGACCGAAATTTCCGGCACCAATTACGCCGACGATCTCCTGATGTGGTATTGTCATAGCCCTGAAGATAAAAAGATGTTTGCATGTCGCATCCTGCCCGGTTTAAAAAATAAAAAACAGGTGATCAATGCTATTTTTTCTTGGTTCTCTCTGCTGCAATGCGTTGCTGCTCCTGCATCGCTTTTTCCAAACGTTCCTGAAAACCCCCTTTCTTCTTGGGCTTCTTTCGATTGGCATCAAGCTCCTCCAGAATTTTATCGTTGTTAATCAGGTAGTTTTTGGTTACCAGTGTTTGACCGATATTTAGAAGGTTGGAAAACAGAAGATAGCAGGTAAGACCGGAGGCATAACTGTTGAAGAAAAAGATAAACATTAAAGGCATGATGTATTGCATATACTTCATAGCAGGCATGGCATTGAGACTACTCATATCCATCATCTGACTATTATAGTAGGTGTATACGATCATGGATGCTGCCCACAAAAATGTGAACAAGCTTAGATGTTCTCCCAGAAAGGGAATGTGGAATGGTAGTCTAAGGAATACATCGTAACTTGAAAGGTCATTTGCCCAGAGAAAAGATGCCTGCCGGAACTCAATCGAAGCTGGAAAAAAGCGGTATAAGGCAAACCAGATCGGCATCTGTAATATCATTGGAAAACATCCACCAGCAGGATTGACTCCGTATTCACGATACATTTTCATTGTTTCCATCTGTACTTTCTGCTGATCATCCTTATGTTTTTCTCTCACTTTTTCCATTTGGGGTTTTAAGGCACCCATTTTACTTTGAGAGTACAACATCTTATAGGTGAGTGGGAAAACCAGAGATTTCACAATCAAGGTTAAAAGCAATATAACAATACCTTTACTGCCTATGTAGTTGGAAAGGAAACTAAAGATTGGCCGGATGACCCAGCGGTTGATGGTGCCAAAAACACTCCACCCAAAAGGAACAATATCTTCCATATCATCACCATAAGACTGGAGTAATTCAAACTCATTGGGCCCGATGTACCAATGCATCTTGATTTCCTCTGTTTGCAAACCCTGGTAAGGAATGTCAATACTTGAGGTCAGCACTTTAAGGTCATCGAGACTTTCATCAAGCATTTGGGTCTCAACGACAGCCGCTGTGAACGGATTATCTGCAACTAATGTGGAACTAAAAAACTGATTGGAATGCGAAATCCATTTCACCGGACTTTCATTCAAAACCTCCCGATCATCTCCACTTTGACTGCAATAATTCGGATCTTCACCCATCTCCTTGTAGTAAACGGTACTATAGATCCGTTCATACTGGGTATTTTTTTCAATTTTATCGAGGTAGTTGACCCAGTTTAATTTGATTTTCCTGTCATTTGGATTCAAGACCCGGTCCAGACCCTCCATCGTCAATTGATAGTCCATGCCATAACTTGCACCGAGAGTATAAATTTGTTTCAATGACCTTCCACTTCCTAAGGTTGCAGTCAGAGTCAATTGGTTACCTGACAGATTGGGAACAAAATAGAGATCGCCGGATTTGATAAAACCACCTGGTGCGGTGGAAACCGGCAAAAGGTACTCGAATTTATTCTTAGGATCCTCCAATAACAGGAGATCCAGGTAAACATCCTCTTTTTCCTCGTTCTCAATCAACTTTTTATAAGGTTTGACCAAGGCCCTGGTTATCCGGCCTCCCCGGGTACTCACCGTGACCTTTAATACCTCATTCTCCAGGCTTACCAGCTCTTCGACGCCAGATGCTACAGGGGCAAATACACCAAAATCTCTCTCTAATTGAAGATTTTGTTTAAAATCCTGTCCAAGAGTGTCGTTGCCCTCCGGTACACTTGTGACTGGTGGGGAAGTTATCCTTGCCAGGCTGTCCCGCAAACCAGATTCGGCCAACGTAATGCTGTCTCTCAGACGTTGCATCTCCATCATCTCAGCTTCTGTAGGAGCATTCATTTTTGCCCACAGATAGAGCAAAAAGAAAATCAGCACAATACCTATGGTTGTATTTCTATCCATTCGTGATCGATCGACACTTTTAAAAATTCACGCAAAGGTACAAACTTGTCAATTCTAGCCGGTAAAAGGTCTGACCAAGTAGAGAAGGCTAACGACCAAATAATTCACTCCTTCTTATCTGACCTCCAACTACATTGATGAATAACTGTTATTTTTGAAGCCTTAACAATAGATCAGGTAGATGCTGCTTCAGGTTTCACTAGAAAAACTCATAATTCATATCTCATAACTGATAATTCATAACTCATTAAATATGTTTGAAAGCCTTAATGATCGGTTGGACGAAGCGTTCAAATCACTTACGGGACAAGGAAAACTCACAGAGATTAACGTAGCCCAGAGTATCAAAGAAATAAGACGAGCACTGGTTTCTGCGGATGTCAATTACAAAATCGCCAAAGAATTTACCGACAAGGTGAAGGAGGAGGCAATGGGGAAGCAGAACGTCTTGGCGTCTGTCAAACCAGGCGAACTCATGGTGAAAATCGTACTGGATGAGCTCATTGCTCTGATGGGTGGTCAATCGGTTGGGATCAACCTTAAAGGAAGTCCGGGAGTAGTTTTGGTAGCAGGACTACAGGGGTCCGGCAAAACAACTTTTAGTGCCAAGCTTGCTTTCTATCTCAAATCAAAGAAGAAAAATAATCCATTGTTAGTAGCCTGTGATGTCTATCGGCCAGCCGCGGTGGACCAACTGGAGGTACTCGGCAAACAGATCAATGTACCGGTGTATAAGGAACTGGAAAGTAAGAATCCGGTTGAGATTGCCGGGAATAGCATTCTGTATGCGCAAAAAAACGGCCATGATGTGGTTATTATTGATACCGCGGGCCGGTTAGCTATTGATGAATTTATGATGAATGAAATCAGTAGGATCAAAGAGGCCATCGTTCCTTCTGAAACACTTTTTGTGGTTGACTCGATGACTGGCCAGGATGCAGTTAATACCGCCCAGGCTTTTAATGAGGTGATTAATTATGATGGTGTCGTCTTAACAAAATTGGACGGTGATACAAGGGGAGGAGCTGCCCTGACCGTTAAGTATACGGTGGGAAAACCCATTAAATTTGTTAGCACCGGTGAGACCATTGATACACTGGACGTTTTCTACCCTGACCGGATGGCCCAGCGAATTCTGGGTATGGGAGATATCGTATCATTTGTAGAACGGGCTCAGGAGCAATTTGACGAAAAGGAAGCCCAAAGACTGGAAAAGAAAATCAAAAAGAACAAATTTGATTTCAATGATTTCCAGAGTCAGTTAAAGCAGATAAAGAAAATGGGAGATATCAAATCTTTAATTAATATGATTCCGGGTATGAGTAAGATGACAAAGAATCTGGATATAGATGATAAAGCTTTTAACAAGGTAGAAGCAATCATCCAGTCCATGACTCCCGAAGAGCGTGGTAAACCTGAATTGTTGAACATGAGCCGTAAGCGCCGGATTGCCATCGGATGCGGTCATGACATTCATGAGATAAACATGTTCATCAAACAATTTGATCAAATGCGTAAGATGATGCACATGATGAGCAAGGGCAAGTTAAAGGATGCCATGGGTGGTGGTGGTGGTATGCCAAAGATGTAAATATCGGTAAGTTCGAATTCGAACTTTAAAAGCAAACGCTGGTTTTTATCATGAGATCACCTCAGCGCTACAATGGCCCAATATAATTGGAATAAATGGAGTTAAAACATTCATTGATATCTATACAAACAGAATGACCATGAAGATTAAAGTTATATCAATTCTAAGTGTTCTTTTTATTTGGGCCTGCACCCCTAAACTTGCCGATCAGGCTGGTACTGTAGCAAGGGATGGTAAGGAAATATCTGTGGTGACAGAGATACCTCAGATGACCACACCGCCGGTTGAAGATGTAGTCGAAAAGCCAACGGTTCCTGAAACCTCATCTTCGGAGATGGATCAGGCTCTTTCACAGCCCGTTCCACTGGATCCCAGAGTAAGGATTGGTAAACTGGACAACGGTATGTATTATTACATACAAC
>JBGTCB010000052.1:0-3416 GCA_041748995.1 Saprospiraceae bacterium
GGGTAAGCGTACAATTCTTGATTGCTCGGCTAAAGCCTGCAGAATCGACTGACGAATCCACCAAACAGCATAAGAGATAAACTTAAATCCTCTGGTTTCATCAAATCTTTGAGCAGCTTTAATCAGTCCGAGGTTTCCTTCATTGATAAGATCACTTAGTGACAGGCCCTGATTCTGATACTGTTTTGCTACCGATACCACGAAACGAAGGTTAGCTTTGGTCAATCTTTCCAGGGCTTCCTGATCTCCGTTTTTAATTTTCTTTGCTAAATCCACCTCCTCTTCGGGAGTTAGCAGATCCACCTTGCCGATCTCCTGAAGGTACTTTTCCAGCGACTGACTTTCCCGGTTGGTGATCGATTTAGTGATCTTAAGCTGCCTCATATAGACCTAAATTTATTGTTTTTGATTGAGTAAATAAGATGGTTTTTTGAAGAGCGACCGCAAAAATAACGTTTATTGCCAGTAGAACAACATTTTTTTTACCCGAAGAGTAGCACCTGATAGCTATTGATTCAGCGAGTTACTTTAGTAACAGACAGTACGATAAGTAAAGTCAAATGGGCACCTGATAAGTTCCTCAAGCTAAAAATAAATCGAATTTTTTGCATAAATCAAGATTTTGTCATTTATTGCGCGGATTCGCAACCGATCCCTATATTACCCGATGAGGTTGTTTAAAATTATATTTTCCAGATAGGTTCCTAATGAAAAGAGTTTCCTTTGAGATTGAGTTTCTTTTTAGAGCATCTCCCACCATCCTTTATAAGTTTCTGACCACACCGGCATGTCTGGTTCGTTGGTTTTGTGATGCTGTTGACGTAAGAGAAGATGAGTTTGTATTTGAATGGAGTGGTTCGGAGGAAGTGGCTTTAGTCATTGACGACATTGAAGAGGAACGACTTCGATTTAAATGGGAGGAGGCTCCTGACAACGAATTTTTAGAATTTCGTTTTGAGATATCGCCAGTGACCAACGAAACCATTCTTATCATTAAGGATTTTTGCGATGCCGATGAAGTAGAGGATCAGAAAAAACTCTGGACCAGTCAGATCGACATGCTGAGACGGGAAACAGGTGGTTAGATTCTGATCATCTGCAGTCTGTGATAGTCCTGCGTGTATAGTTTATCTTCAAGAACTTTGGCAAATGAAAGAAAGGACAGTCATAACCCCTCGTGGACTTTCTCTCATGGCTTACCTGAAGGATGTCATCCGTTATAAATCACTTTTATGGGCATTTAGCTATCGAAATTTACGGGCTAAGTACGCTCAGACCCTGGCAGGCTTACTTTGGGCGATTGCCAATCCATTATTTAGCTTACTTATCTTAGGATTTGTATTTGGGAAAGTAGCCCGAATGGATACTCAGGGCATTGATCCATTTTTATTTACGGCTGTTGGTTTGGCCGGCTGGACTTATTTTTCCAGTGTAGCTGCCTGGTCCGGGATAAGCATTGTGAATGCCCAAAGTATGATCCGGAAGATTTATTTTCCCCGGCTGGTTATTCCGGTTTCTACTTCTCTGGTAGGATTGATTGATTTATTGGTGGTTTTAGGTATAATTCTATTTCTCCTCTTAATTAATGATACGATTCCTTCATCAAATTTGATTTATTTCCCTTTATTTTTGATAGCTACGATCTGCACCGGCATTGTAGCTGGTATTTGGGTGGCTGCCCTGTGTGTGCGTTTCCGGGATTTTTTACATGTGGTTCCCTTCATCCTGCGAATAGGCCTTTATGCCAGTCCGGTTGCTTACTCCATTTCGTCGATAGATGATCAGTACCGGCTCATTTACCTTGCAAATCCTCTCACCGGTTTATTGGAAGGATCACGGTGGTGTTTTTTTGGAGGAGTATTTCCTTTCACTGAAGTGGTTATTTTTTCTGTCTGGTTAGTCGTGTTTTTTATTGGCGGTTTATTTTATTTTAATCGAATTGAAAAAAATATTGCGGATATCATTTGATTTTCCTGAATTATGACAAAAGCAATTACGGTACAAAATATTAGTAAGAAATTCAATATCACACCATATCAGATAAATAGTCTGCGCACAAATCTCCAAAGGGCAGTCCAATTACAGTTTGTCAGAAGAATACCTTTTTGGGCTTTGCATGATCTTAATTTTGAAGTGGAAGAAGGAGAGGTCTTTGGGATTATTGGTGCTAACGGTTCAGGTAAAAGCACACTACTCAAAATACTTTCTAAAATAACCGCACCAACCAAAGGAAGGATCGAATTGAGTGGTAAAGTAAATACACTTCTGGAGGTGGGTACAGGCTTTCATCCCGAACTCTCCGGACGGGAGAATATTTTTTTAAATGGATCCATTCTGGGTTTGAAACGTTCAGAAATAAAATCCAAGTTTGATCAGATCGTCGAATTTTCGGAAGTGGAGACCTTTCTGGATAATCCGGTAAAACATTATTCAAGCGGTATGTATGTGCGACTGGCATTTGCGGTCGCGGCTCATCTTGATCCGGATATCCTGATTGTCGATGAAGTTTTATCCGTTGGTGATCTGGCTTTTCAACGCAAGTGTCTGCAAAAAATGGAAGATGAAGTTTTGCAGGGCCGGACTGTTTTATTTGTAAGTCATAATATGGATCAGGTCCAAAGACTTTGTACGCGAGTGATGTTACTGAATCAGGGTAATTGTATGACTATTGGTAAACCGGACGAGACCATCAATCAATACCGGAATTCAGTTCGCGGATATCAGAGTGATACTCTTGATACCATGCAGGTAAGACGAGGCACAGGTGTGATCAGATTTACTAAAGTCGAATTGCTGGATTATAGCGGCAGAATTACGACTACCATGGCCACTGGAAGCAAGATACTCTTCCGGTTGCACTATCAGGGAGAGAAAGAGAAAATTAGTCATGTATTATTCCGGATTTTGATAAAATCGATTTCCGGCCAGGTAGTTATTGCACTCTTTTCAAATATGAGTGTACCTCTGGTTCAGCTAATAGATGGTCACGGCGTTGTGGAATGCCAAATAGATAGATTACCTCTTAATACCGGTCGGTATCTGATAGACGTTGATATAACCAATCACCAGGAATTAGTCGATATCGTTCATGATGTTTGTTCTTTTGAAGTGGTAAAAGGGTCTTTTTATCCAACCGGAGATCTGCCGGATTCAGGCTTTCCGGTATTGGTAGACTATACCTGGACAATACCAGGTTGATGGCCTAAGGAATTGGTATTCCATTCTTTCGGTAGACTTACGATTGTTTCGTTTTTGCCGGAAGAGGAATATATTTAACCCGGATTATTCATTGGGTTTTCGTAGTGAGAGGTAAAAATGCAATAAAGACGGGTGCTCCAAGGGCTTTTTGACTCGCAGACATGGTCACCATCATGGTGAGAATCAAAAAGGGCTTATGTGCCCGTATTTGCAGCAGT
>JBGTCB010000053.1:0-3474 GCA_041748995.1 Saprospiraceae bacterium
CCAAAATGTTAACTCCATTAAACATATTTTCCATCATTCATTGATTTTGTTACTGTAATTAAGCAACTTACAGTGCAACGAATGTGCATTATTCAATAAATTTAATCTAATTCAATGAAAAATCTAATCTAATTGATCTAGAATCGCACGAGCTTCGGTCCGAAAATTCCCTGGTGCTTCAGTGATCGACTCCAGAATCAATGTTGCTCGGTCCCGATTACCACTTCTAAGGTAGGCTAGAGATACATACCAGGTGGCAGCTTCCACAAATCGTTGATCTCCTGCAGATCGCACTTTTTCAAAAGCCTGGATTGCCAACGACCAATCTTCAAGATGCATGGCACAAATACCTTTGTAAAAAGTAGTATAAATGGCAGTAGGATCTTCCTGCTCCATTTCACTAAAAATCTCCAAAGCTTCCTGATATTGGCCGTTTTGATATGCGATGAAACCCTCGGATTGACCAGGAGTATCTCTTTGCACAGGATCGACAATATTGGGGAAGTCCTCAAAGTAGGTCAGATAAATTCGCTCTTCAACCGAGGTTTGACTCAAATAATAGTAGACACCCAAAGACCCGAGTACAATGGCTGCCACACTGGCCCATTGCCACAAGATTCGTGGAGACAACGACCGGATTTTACCCTCTTCGATAAGGTCAGATTGAATTAGTTTTTTTCGCAGTTCTTCATCGAATCCCGCTTGGATACCGATCATGATGTCTCTCTGCAGATCCAGAGATTCCATGAGATCAGGGTTGTCTTCAAGCTCTTGCTCCATGCGTTGGGTTTCTTCAGGGGTAAGCTTTCCCAGTAGATAATCACGCATATACTCTTCCGTATGTTCCATTTTATCAGCGTTTTCTCAGGAGTTGCTGAGGAACTCCCTAATTTTTTGAATACATCTGGATTTCTGACTCTTTGCAACATCCTCATTTTTGTAGTTCATCCGAACAGCAATTACATCCATAGAATAACCCAGATAGTAAAACATATGCAGGATCGAATGACAAGGTTCCTCCATTTTTTTAATCATTTTTTTAATCATTTCCTGTCTTCCGGTCAATTCGTGAGATTCATTTCAAATCATACCCGGATGATCCTGAATGCTTACAAGATCATCTGAGGATAACTCGTATTTACTTTTTTTCAAACGGTTTATCAATTGATTTTTACCAATTGCGAATACATAAGTTTTTAAAGTACTCTTCATCTCCTTTACCCGGTCATGCGCCAAATTAAATCGAAGAGCTAATACAGTTTCCTGAAAAGCATCCTGCACCAGATCATAATCAACCTGATATCGCTTGATTGCCCATTGGCAGAATTCATCCCGGTACGTCTTGTAGAGATAAACAATGCCATCATCCCTCCCGTCTTTAATAGACTGAATAATATCTTTGTCGGTCCAGACCAAGATCTAATGCTTAATATGAAGAAACTAATATAGGTAAACAAAAGTAGTAAGTTTTTTACCATAGTCTACCATAAAGGACGTCTACCGGCAAGGTAGACCGCCACAGGGACACTCATACTTTGATCATTCGAAACAAAGCTTCCTTCCCAACTCGACCCGGATCAGAATGCAGGCTTTCAGCCAGGTATTCAATGATAAATTTACCGGCGAAGAGTTGATGATATTCTTCGATTGAACCTCCAAAGGGTGGGTGGTCCTCATTAAGTGGCACTTTAAATAGTACGCCTTGCAAGCGACCCCGGTCTCTCAGTATGTCACTCATCTTTAGTACATAGTCCGGTCTCAGGACTGGATCCAGTGCACAGAAGAAAGTCTGCTCCAGTACTAAATCAAATTGATCTTCGAGCAAAAAGAAATCATTATGTAACAAATGATCCTTTGGAAAACCGGGGTATTTAACAGCAAAAGTTTTTAGCGGAGGTGCAGCCCAGTCCAGCAGATAGACATTGTAGAAGCCGTTCTGATGGAGATATGCTACCTCATATCCATTACCTGCTCCCGGCACTAATATTTTTAATGCCTTATCGTGAAATTGATCGATGATATGTTGCATCGGTCCCGATACTCGCCCGAGATCCCAACCGGTATGGCCATCTTGATAGAGTTTTTCCCAGTATGCTGCGGAAGAAAGTTCATCCATATCTTGATGCTACTTTTTATAGGGCACCTCAATTATCCTCTGAATGAGTAAAAATTCAATAAGATGCAAGCCAGACAAGGCTGGAGGAAGGAGGATAGCCGTAGCTATCTGACTGACGATCAACGAAGTATTGCGCAGCATATTAATGAATAGATTTTCGAAGAAAATTGTTTTTACCATGAACGGGGTTAATAGAGGTGCCCTATATTACGAATGTAAAGGAAATACTTTCTCTTGATTAATGATGGAATTCTGTATTGCCAATGACAAAACAGATATCAATGCCAACGGGGCTTTGTGTTTATAAGAAGATGATTAAGGGAGAATATCTGCCACCGTAATGATGTTCATATTTTCTATTGCCATAAATTGACATTAAAAAAAATAAAAAAAATTATTATTTAATTGAGGTCTTTTAGCCATCCCGAAGGGATGGAACCTTATAGAACAAAGGTGCTGCCGAAAATATACTACCCCGTCGGGGTCGTATTAAATTGTTCATGATGCAATCTATAAACATTTGAACCCTTCAGGTTCTTGCAGGTTTTTCGATCACAATGAGATCACGATATCGTCAAGAAAATTTCCCGAACTATTTATTCAAGAAATATTCGTCCTTATCATTAATTTAGATTGACTCAAATACTCTGTGTTTCTTCCATGTATGATTTCTTTTTGATTGACAGTATATTTTTATCACAAGATCCAAATTTGAATGCCGGGACGAAATACACTATACCTATCCTACCATTGATATTAACCGGTGAAACAGAGCACCTTTTTCGGTGGATTACTTCGGGATTTATACCATGAGATCACCTTTTATTCAGGTATTACATTCATCACCCGGCCGACTTCTCCGGTATCTAACTGTACCTTGATTCCATGTGGATGATTCGGGGCACTGGTGAGAATTCTCTTGACAAAACCCTCTGTGAGCTCCCCACTTCGCTGATCCTTCTTTTGAACAATTTCTACCAGCTGACCGGTCTTAATATTATTACGTATACGTGCGTCTATTTTTTCTGGTTCCATTGATTGCAGTATTGTAAGATGTTAGGTACAAAGATTGGAAATTTCTGGTGTACTACTCGGGTGGAATATGGACCGTCAATCCTAACCGACAGGTTTGGATTTCGTTGCTGGTTTTTAATGGATTGACAATAACCTCCTGGTTTTCAATGAATTGGTGACAAATCATTCCATTTGGTTTTTATACCCGGATTATTCATTGGGTTTTCGTAGTGAGAGGTAAAAATGCAATAAAGACGGGTGCTCCAAGGGCTTTTTGACTCGCAGACATGGTCACCATCATGGTGAGAATCAAAAAGGGCTTATGTGCCCGTATTTGCAGCAGT
>JBGTCB010000054.1:0-1605 GCA_041748995.1 Saprospiraceae bacterium
GAATCCACACATGCCGATCGCATTGCAGATAATTCACTTATTTCACTAAATGAATTAAGAATCTGATCAGCAAATCTTCGGGGATGATGCAATACAAAGGCGGCACTATTTGGGCTACTCATAAAAGTCCTGCAGTACCATAAAAAGTCTACACCCTGGAGCTCGTATAAAATTGATTCATCTTTAGAAGCATCATAAGAGAAAATGTATTGTGATTTGGCGTATTTAAAGCCAAAAATAATCTTTTCCTTCCTCTCCAGAAAATATTCCGGTTTAAGAATTATTTCTCTTTCACTCAGCATTTCAGCCAGGTATAAACCCGAAGCATGAATACCTCTTTCTTCTAAAATATCATCTAGTCTTGTGAACCAGTTTCTGTGATAGGACCGATTTGAAAAAGACAAAATATACCTTGGTGCAGGTATCTCACTAAGAGTGAAAATCGTATCATTCATATTATCTACAGCTAAGACAGCCCCACTTTCCTGAGGAAAAAAATAATCTCCGCTCAAGATTGCCTGATCACGAAAAGACTGAGGAATCCAAAATATTGATTCCATAAGAGGTTGTCCCTGAGAATTAAGATAAATCGTATTATAGCCAAAATTGGGCAATGCTCCATATCTAAATCCATTGGCTCTATATCCAACTAAACTGCCAACCCGATTAAACGCAAACTGAAAAATGTCACTTTCGACCGGGATTGACCGAACATACTTAAATTCTTGAAGACATATAATCCTACCGGATACACGATCCAACAGGAATAAATCAGAATCTGTTGAATTGGAAATCTTAACATCATTTATGGAATGAAAAGCTCCCGGACCTTCAAAAAGATCTTGTGAGTGAACAAAACGTCCTTTGTCATCAAAGATAATAGGGTATGTTCTATTGGTTGCTTCTAATCTATTTAGTACAAGTATTGATTCATTCCATATTCTGACGAGCTCAACCGTTTCAAGATAACTTGAATCTACACCTTCCAAAGGCACTGGCTGTAGACAGCAATCAACTATATCTAATGGAATACTATTATCTAGATTAATCCGAAGCAATATAGGTTCTGACTCTTCGGAATTTGAGTGGTTTTTATCATCATTATTGCGACAAGAGATCAACCATAAAACAATAATGAAAATAGATACCTTATATTCCATTACATAGGATCTCATTATTTAGATTTACGATTTACGATTTTTGATTTACGATTTTACGATTTATAATTCTCTTTAAACTCACAAAATTTTATCCAAATCATAGATAAAGATGTATCCCGTCACACCGTCATCAATAAAGAGATAGCGGTTAGAAATCATGGTCATACTCCCAAAACTGGCGAGATCGCCATAAGAATTTTTAAGTTTAATTTCAGATCGAAGTACAAAATCATCGCCATGTCGGACCAAGTGTAGTAGCGTATTTGGAAAAGGTTTTTCTAACGTCCAATCGATAAACAACAAAAGTAAATGATCACCATGGCTTATTGCCTGGGTAAAAAAACCATATGATAACTTCGGGTCATTTCCTTTTATCGTCTTATCTAAGACAACCTTATGGCTATTTTTGACAACAGGATACTTTCTCAGGTCCATAACATGACTC
>JBGTCB010000055.1:0-3495 GCA_041748995.1 Saprospiraceae bacterium
GCAAAAGTATTGGAAAGAACTTACACTGCTCCTTTCCTTGCCCATAATACCATGGAACCGGCCAATTGCTTCGCCCATGTCACAGCAGATCAGGCCGAAGTTTATGGTGCCACTCAATGGCCTGACCCCATCAGTGCTACACTTTCTGATAGTCTTGGATTGCCCAAAGAAAAAATCCAGATCAACCTTGCCAGAATGGGAGGAGGCTTTGGACGGAGAGCCTATAGTCACCAAATGGTGGAAGCAGCCCTGATTTCCCAAAAAGCAAACGCTCCTATCATGATGGTATATACCCGTGAGGACGATATGACCTCCGGCGTTTATAGGCCAACCTATTCCGCTACTTACCGTGCAGCTTTGGATGAAAACAACAATTTGACCGCTTTCCACGTAAAGGCGGGCGGGATACCTGAGACACCGATTGCTCCAAACCGTTTCCCGGCCGGAGCTATTGACAACTACCTGGCAGAAGGTTGGGATATCCCTTCCAATATTACCGTTGGGGCATTCAGGGCGCCTGGTTCTAATTTCATTGCCGGAGCGGAACAGTCTTTTTTAGATGAACTTGCAGAGGAAATGGGAAAAGACCCCATTGATTTCCGATTGGAACTGTTAGACCGGGCCATGAAAAATCCTGTTGGTGAAAGGAATGACTATGATCCTGAACGATATGCGGGGGTGCTGAAATTGGTACGTGAAAAATCGCAATGGGATACAATACAATCCGATGTACATCGGGGAGTGTCTGCCTATTTCTGCCACAATTCTTATGTGGCTGAGGTGTTGGATTTAAAGATGATAAATGATAAGCCTGTGGTGGAAAATGTCTTTGCAGCTGTAGATTGTGGTATTGTCGTCAATCCGGATTCTGCGGCCAACATGGGTGAAGGTGCCATAGTGGATGGCATAGGTAATGCCTTCTATGGGGAGTTGACCTTCCAGGATGGTGTTCCACAGAAAAATAACTTCAATACTTATAGAATGATCCGTATGCCAGAGGCGCCAAAGAAAATTGAAGTGCACTTTGTCAAAAATGAACATGACCCCACTGGTCTTGGCGAGCCACTTTTCCCACCAATCTTTGCGGCTTTGGCCAATGCACTTTACAAGTCATCAGGTAAAAGGCTATACAATCAGCCGTTTAAAGCTGGTCTCGAAGGGTAAAATATAACGATTTTATAAGAACCAGGTTGATTTACACTTATAACTAAGTATAACCCAATTAGCTGCATGGCTTCCCACGAAAAGGATTTTCTATTCTGTTATATCTTATAGCGGGGCGGATGTCCAACATGCCAACAAAGTTTCGCGGAGGTGCTGCCAATGACCATCAACATGAGAGCGCTGAATAGCAACGAGAAATATTACTACTTGCCAAACAGTCTTCCGAAAAACTCTTCCAAACTGGAAGCGATAAAAAACGGCGATTTAATGCATTATGGCTCAAAGACCTTGGTACTATTCTACAAAACCTTTTCGACATCTTACAGCTATACAAAATTAGGTTCGATAGACTATGAGTCTTGGTGTTAGCATTAGGTTCAGGAAATAAAACAGTTACTTTTGAATCAGAATAAAATCTTTAGACAAGCGAAATACACCAACGCTTAACAATCTCATTACTCATTTTGGCAACCGCACATAGCCTACCTAAAATGCGTAAAGAGCTTGCTTTCCCACTTTAAAAAGTTGTTTTAAAATTCCCAACGCAGACGGACAATTGAAAAATGGAAGAAAGCCAGCAGGTAACATTGTATAAGCGTAATGCGGGCTGAATCGCCAAAATTGCGTATTTTGCAACTATCAAAGTTTTGTGTAGGCGGACAGAAATTGTCTCCGAAAACCCGCACTACGCTTATACTTCGCCGTTGTATGCCATTTGAAACTACCTCACTAATGTTAACAGACCTTACGAACAAAGTATTATTTAAACAAACGCCAAAATGAAAAAATCTTTCTATTCAGTATTGCTTCTTACAGCAAGTATTCTTTTTTACAGTTGTAATTCAAATAAAAAAGAAATTAATTTGGACGCTAATCGTGATGCTGTTAAAAAATATCATGAAATATGGAGCAATGGACGAGTGACAGAATTAGACAAAATATTAGCGCCAGATTTTGACTGCCACTTTATAAACGGAATTGAGTGGAAAGGAATTGGCTTCAGCATCAACCTGAGTATTGCAACAACCTCCTAGGGACGCAGCAATTATTTTCGGTATTTCAAGAGAGACTGATGTCAATAGACATGATAGCACGGAAAATGAGAACGAATGTCTTGAGCTGCTCAAGAAATACTTTAAAACGGAATTAGCATATATTACATATGAAGAGGCACCCCCAGAGACATACGGGGAATTTGTGCACAAATGCAATGAAATTGGAACTTGAACTTGAAACGCACCATAACAGGCTGCGATGATGCCAGCCGCCCTTCGGGACGGCCGTCACATGCAGCCGGACCGCCGTAGAACCAAAAAACACCAATCCATCTTAAGCACTGAAACTAAATTTAGTAAAAATATGTTTCAAATACTGAAACTTTTACTAGTTTTGTATTGATGAGAATAAGATTAGTCAAACAGCATACAATTACAAAGTATGTATTCAAGAATCAGAATAGTAAGAAATATTTTGACGAATGGCTAGTTAAACTCAAATATGCCGATTGGTCAAATACTAGTGATATCAAACTTACCTACAATTCAGCGGATATTCTTGGTAAAAGTTCAAGTCGAATAGTATTTAATATCGGAGGAAACCACTACCGAATGATTTGTAAATTTCACTTTGGAAAGACAAAAGTGCATTTATATATTATGTGGATTGGTACCCATGCTGGATACACGGAATTATTCGTTGGAGATTTACAATACACAATTAAATTATACTAACATGTCAACAGAATTAAAATACAGTATTATCAAAACAGAAGATCAATACGATGAGTATTGTAAGATTCACGAAGAGTTGGTTTTCGATGATAACGATTCCAAAGATGATGAAATTGAGCTCTTGACACTATTAATAGAGAAATGGGACGATGAACATTATGACATTCCAAATTCAGATCCGATTAAAATATTGAGATCATTAATGAAAGATCATCAATTAAAAGCCAAAGATCTAGCACAAATACTTTCTCTTTCGAAAGGAACTATTTCAAAAATATTAAACTACCAAACGGGACTTTCAAAAGAAACGATAAGGAGATTGTCAACTTACTTCAAGTTAAATCAAGAAGCATTTAATAGGCCTTATAAACTGAAAGTTCCAACCAATAAAAGAATCACAAATGCTGCCTATATGAATACGCGAAAAAAGATCAAGCAAACAGCCTAAGCGGCTCTACATAATCGAGTAGGCGGCCCCGACCATTAAATGACCGGGGTGCGCCTCTCACACCACCGTACGTACGGGTCTCGTATACGGCGGTTCGTAAAGTGAAGGATTAATCCTAAAGTAAACATCGAGCATAGACTCATAGAGCCGCTT
>JBGTCB010000056.1:0-5600 GCA_041748995.1 Saprospiraceae bacterium
CTGGAAAGGGACCTTGCCTGGCGTGAAACACCTGTCGAACAGCGGATTGCTCATGCACTGATCAAAGGCCTTACGGAGTTCATTGAAGCAGACACCGAGGAAGCCCGGATTAAGTATGGTAGAGCCCTTCTGGTGATTGAAGGTCCGCTGATGGATGGTATGAATATTGTCGGAGATCTATTCGGTTCCGGCAAAATGTTTCTTCCCCAGGTTGTGAAGAGTGCCCGGGTTATGAAGACTTCAGTAGCCTATCTGACACCTTTTATTGAGGAGGAGAAATCAGCGGAGGTTGCCGCCCAGCCGAAAGGAAAAATTTTATTGGCCACCGTCAAGGGAGACGTACATGACATCGGTAAAAATATTGTAGGTGTGGTATTGGGCTGCAATAATTACGACATTGTTGATCTGGGTGTCATGGTGCCCGCAGATAAAATTTTGGATACCGCCCTCAAAGAAAAGGTAGACATTATCGGGCTGAGTGGCCTGATTACCCCTTCGCTGGATGAAATGGTGCATGTAGCAAAGGAGATGACACGAAGGAAATTTGATATCCCTCTCCTGATTGGTGGGGCGACCACTTCCAAGGTTCACACCGCAGTCAAGATCGAGCCCAACTATCCGGGAGTGACCGTTCATGTACTAGACGCATCCCGTTGCGTAGGAGTAGTAAGCACCCTTCTCTCTGAAAATATTGATCAACGAAGTGACTATGTCTTTGACATCAGGCAGCAATATGAGGCTATGCGCAAGCAGCGAGCCGCTCAGATGAGTGCGAAAGATTTTCTCAGCCTGGATCAGGTCAGAGCAAACCCCTTTTCCATAAAGCTGCAATCGTATACGCCACCGGTGCCCGCCATGCTGGGTATTAAGGTATTTGAAGATTACAATCTGGCAGAAATCCGGGAATATATCGACTGGACCCCTTTCTTTAGCAGCTGGCAATTGGCTGGTAAATTTCCCGCTATTCTGAAAGACCCGGTTGTTGGAATCGAAGCAGAAAAACTTTATCACGATGCTCAGAAACTTCTTGACCGGATTGTAAAGGAAAAGTGGTTAACCGCACAGGCGGTGATTGGCATATTTCCGGCGGCTTCTATTGGTGATGATGTCGAAATCTATGCCAATGAATTGAGAGACAAGCCGATCGAGGTTTTGCATTTTCTGAGACAACAACGAAAGAAAGCCCCCGGGCAACCCAATCTTTGCCTGGCAGACTTTGTGGCACCCAAAAATACGAAACCTGACTACATCGGGGCCTTTGCGGTGACGACGGGCATTGGATTAGAAAAATGGGTCAGGCAATTTGAAGAGGTCCATGATGATTACCATGCCATTATGGTTAAGGTGCTGGCAGATCGCATGGTGGAAGCGCTCACCGAATTAATGCACAAAAGAGTAAGACTCGAATTCTGGGCTTATTTACAAGAAGAAAATTTATCAAATGAAGAACTGATTAGTGAGAAGTATCAGGGTATCCGTCCGGCTCCGGGATATCCAGCCTGTCCGGAGCATACGGAAAAGCAGACTTTATTTGATTTATTAAAAGTAACTGACCATATTGGAATGGATTTAACCGAGCACTTTGCTATGTATCCGGCTGCTTCGGTCAGTGGTTGGTATTTTAGTCATCCGGATAGCAAGTACTTCGGATTGGGGCAGATTAGCAAAGATCAGGTGATGGACTATGCCCGACGCAAATCGATGACTATAGAGGAAGCAGAACGATGGATGGCACCGATATTAAATTTTGAACCCGCTTGATGGATCAGGATAAAAATCCATATGATGATGAGATTACGCTCAAAGAGCTAATCTTAAAGATCCAGGAGTACTGGAGGGAGCTATGGAGGAACTGGTTGCTCATCGGATTAATTTGTGTGCCTTTCATTGGTTATAAAGTCTACAAGGCCTGGACGACCCCGACAACTTATGTAGCCAATCTAACCTTTATGGTGGATGAAGATGAAGGCAACCGTTTGGGAGTAATGGCCGGGGTATTAGGCCAGTTTGGCTTATCCGGGATTGCCCGGGGAAAGTATAATCTCGATCGTATTCTGGAAGTCTCCAAGTCCCGCCGGGTTTTGCAGCTGATGTTGTTTAGTCCTTGTAATATTGGTGGGAAAGAAGATTTTTTAGCAAACCATCTGATCCGGCAATTTAAGTTGCATGATGATTGGGATAAAGACACCACGGGATTGAAGGATTTTATGTTTACCCATCCGGATTTTGAACAATTGAATCCCCTGGAAAGCAAAGTTTTAAAAAGATTGCAGGGATTATTAAATGGTACCGAAAAGAAAGAAGGAGCCTATAAAACCTCTTATAGTGAAAACACGGGGATTATGACGTTAAAGATGCAAGCCCCATCTCCTGAGCTGTCGATTGCAGTTGTCGATACCATCTTTTCCAAGTTGACGGTTTATTATATCGAGAGCTCGACGGAAAAAGCAGATGCCACTTATGAGGTGGTCAAGGCCAAGAGAGATTCCCTGGCCCAGGCATTGTCAGCGGCAGAATACCGTTTGGCGGAATTCGTCGATAAAAGCCAGAATATCTTTTCCGCCCGGGAAGGAACATTACAACAGACCCGTCTCACCACTGAAGTTCAACGTCTTCAGATTATGTATGGAGAAGTACTGAAGAATCTCGAATATGCCGACTTCACTCTTAAGAGCAGTACTCCATTTATCACCTTACTGGACAATCCTATACCGCCGCTGCCTTTGGTGGAGGAATCCCGGATTAAGGCATTTATTATTGGCTTGATTCTTGGCATCATGGTGGGGATTACCTTTGTCCTGGGCCGGAGGATTTACCGGGATACTATGAATTCTTAGTAAACTTGGCTTGCCTTTTGAATACAAATTGAGTAATATTGCTACTCAATTTATGATCGAAACCCTCATTTCATCGAAGACGCGCATTAAGTTGCTGCTCAAGTTTTTCTTGAACAGCAATACTACTGCCTATCTGAGAAGTCTTGAGTCCGAATTTGGCGAATCGACCAATGCCATCCGGTTGGAATTAAATCGTCTGGAGAAGGCCGGTATGTTATCATCATATGCTGAAGGCAATAAAAAATTCTTTCAAGCAAACACAAACCATCCTCTATTCCAGGAAATTCACAACATCGTTCTTAAACACATCGGTCTGGATAAAGTGGTGATTAATGTCATCGAGCGGTTAGGTGATGTAAAAGAGGTCTACCTGGCAGGTAGTTTTAGCCGGGGTATAGACAGCCAGATCATCGACCTGATTTTCATCGGTAACGTTGACATCAACTTTTTAATCAAATTAATAGGAAAGGTTGAGAAGGTAATACACCGTAAGATCCGCTATTTAATTTATCAACCTTCTGAAAGAGAAGATATTGACTGGTCTGCTTTTAGTCCGAGACCGCTGATTTTGTGGGATGACGAGAGGAGCAAAATTTCTCAATGATGAACATGTACCGTAGATTATTAAACAAAGAAGCTAGTATCGGGGTAATTGGTCTTGGATACGTTGGCCTTCCACTGGCGTTGGAATTTGCCCGAAAATTTAAAGTGATTGGATTTGATATCAGTGAGTCCAGAGTACAGATGATGCGAAACCAGGTCGACCCGTCATCGGAGGTGGAAGCGGAGGCTTTCGAAGGAAGGCATATTGATTTCACCTCCGATCCGGAGGTACTGAAGGAAGCACATTTTTTTATCGTTGCCGTACCAACCCCGGTAGATGAACACCGTACGCCTAATTTAAATCCTGTCCTGTCTGCCTCCCGTACGGTGGGCAAAGTGTTAAAAAAAGGTGACTATGTTGTTTTCGAAAGCACCGTCTATCCGGGATGTACGGAAGAAGACTGCCTCCCGATCCTCGAAGAAGAGTCCGGACTAAAGCTGGGAGAAGACTTTAAACTTGGCTATTCTCCTGAACGGATTAATCCGGGAGATCGAGAGCGTACGGTCACGAAGATTCTTAAGATTGTCTCTGGCAGTGATGCTGAAGCTTTAAATGAAATTGCCCGGGTCTATGATGCCATTATCGAGCCGGGAACCTACAAAGCGGAGACTATAAAAGTAGCAGAGGCGGCCAAGGTTATAGAAAACACCCAGAGAGATCTCAATATTTCGTTCGTCAATGAGCTGGCCATCATCTTTGACCGTATGGGGATTAATACGCGGCAGGTGCTCGCTGCAGCAGGTACCAAATGGAATTTTCTTAAATACCAACCCGGCCTGGTTGGGGGTCATTGTATTGGGGTCGATCCATATTACCTGGTGCATAAAGCAAAGGAATTGGGTTACGACCCTCAGGTGATTTTAAGCGGAAGACGAGTCAATGATGGAATTCCTGAGTTTATTGCCAAGAAATTGGTACAATTGCTGTTGAAAAATGGAAAGAATCCGCAAAGCTGTAAAGTTGCAGTTTTAGGAGTCACATTTAAAGAAAATGTAGCGGACATCCGCAACTCGAAAGTAGCCGATCTGATCAAAGAACTCATGCAATATGCTATCCATGTACACATCCATGATCCTCATGCTTCTCCCAATGAGGTAAGTAAAGAATACAAATATTCACTCACTGCAAAACTGGATGATGATTATGATGCTGTGGTCGTTGCGGTAAATCACCGGGTTTACGAAAGATATGATGCTGATTTTTATAAATCGATCATGAAGGAAAAACCTATTTTATTTGATATAAAAGGCATGTATCATTTTAATGATACAGAAATAACCTACTGGAGTTTATAGATGAGTATAGGACCAAATCTGGACATACCCGAAAATCATCTGAGTGACACCGAGTCCAGATGGTTTGCGGTATATACCAGGTTTAGATCTGAAAAAGAAGTTGCCCGCAGGCTAGGCAAAAAGGGCATCGAGTGTTATGTGCCTATAAACCGGGTGGTGAGACAATATAAACGCAAACGGAAGATTGTCGACCTTCCTTTGATCAATTGTTATGCCTTTGTCCATATCAGAAAAAGCCAGTATATCCCGGTACTTGAGACGGAGTTCGTGTCCCGGTTTATCCATTTTGCAAAAAATCTGATTGCAATACCGCAAGCCGAAATTGACCTGTTGAAGAGAATCTGTCAGGAAGGAACGGATATCCAGACTGATGGGATCCAATTTGAAAAGGGAAAACCTGTCGAAATTATTTCCGGTAATCTTACCGGCATTCAGGGAAAACTGCTCAATGATCTGGGGAGGAATTTTTTAGTCGAATTGCAATATATCGGGATCGGCCTTCGCATCGAGATTGATCCTAAACTTTTACAACCTCTGCCGGCCTGGCAAAGTTCTCATGATGAACCACCCCAGGTAGAGGCTTTAGGCAAGAAATACTGGGGCTAAGATCAGGCATATTGACCCGGATCGAAGTCCTTTTTTGTTTTACGATCGAAAACCATGGTTACCATAGTACCCGCGACTCATGGAGGGCGAAGCCTTGAAGGTCCCTAAACATTTTTATGAAAATGAAAGTTATATGGTCTTGTCCGCCAGATCTCATACATGTACTCGTTATTGCCACGACAACCAAGTTCTAGTTTGAACAAATGTCATCGCCCTGGCAATTAAAATTGCCGGGCACCACCCATTTTTAAACAAATA
>JBGTCB010000057.1:0-4729 GCA_041748995.1 Saprospiraceae bacterium
CTTAATTGAAATAACGGTCAATTATTGTTAAGTTTCTACGGTTTACTAATGACAATAACGATTGATGCTTAATGTAATAAAAAGATTTTATATACGCAACTATCCCGGTGTTAAAAATTACTTTCACGACAAAGTACAATGAATTTCATCTGCTGCCAATCTAGTTCCAGTTTGTCGAAGTTGATGAGATTCTCCTCTCCGATCAAATAATTAAGGGGATCAAACGGTGGAACGGGAACACTGCCATTGATGTTAAATATGCCAAAGAAGTCAAACATGTTTGAAGATCTTGTGAATTCTCTTTCGGCCCATGGAATACACCTCAAAGAAAAATGGTTTAGGATCCGTATGGGAGAATAAAGCTTTTACATGGGGCTTGACAAAATTTCTCAGATAACCATATTTCCTTCCCGATTGAGTCCATGAGAGTAAATCATTGGATTCATAGATCCATAAAATATTGTTGATTTGTGGCTTCTCTATAATGGCTTCACTGCTTAGCAAACGCACCATGGCAAGGGGGAAATTCACTCCTGCAGCAACAGATAGGGCTACCTGTTGATTGAAGCGTCCCACCGTGGGTTCCATAATTAGAAAATGACCTTGATCAGAATCATATTTGAACTCAATCGAATAATAGCCTGGCCCCCTTAGAACCTGGACAAACTTCTGCACTTCCTTTTTGAAACGTTCGTCTTCAAGTGTTACAGCTAGCGAAGTTGTTCCATAGGATATAGGCCACTGACGAAGTTTTCTGGCAAACATAGAATGTACCAACTGACATTTCTGATTAAAGAGAAGAAAACAGAAGAATAAGCTGTCATCATCACCCTGAATGAACTCCTGTGCAATCATGGATTCATAACGAACAGGTTCCCAGTCCTTCTTCATATCATTCAATTGTTTTATATTGTCAATCTGCACAGCATGCAGCAGATAAGGCTTTAAGATAAAAGGGTATTCTAGTTCCCTTTCCAGATAATCCAGATCGTTTTCCCTATGCACAAAAACTGTTTTAGGAATAGTCAAACCTTTTTCTATCGCGAAATCAGAAAATTTACTCTTTTGCATCAAAGTTTCGACCAGTTTATGCTCGGGTAATAAAAAAGTATAAATGGGCGCCAACCTATCCCTGTGACGACTTATTGTTGTGACTTCATCATCCCTGGTCATTAATAGAATAGGTTTGACTTTAGATCCTTTAGCCAAGGTTTCGAGACCAGTAAGCAGACCCTCGGAAAAAATGATCTTCCGGTCGGGTACATTCGATCGATAGGCAATATTTTCATCTCTATGGGTAGAAGCCAGCCAGATTTGATACCCTTCGGTTTTCAGCGATTTTAAAGCTCGTAGAGTACTAAGTGCGGTCACCGTATCTCCTAATACGAGAACTACTTTTTGCAACTTATACTGTTTAGGTAGTCAACATACTTGCCTACCGTGCCCATCCAAATTTCATTTCGCCTATCTTGAATATGTGCCATAAGATTCGGTAATACTTTTTCGACCATTGCAGTGGGAAATGAAGGATGGAACCAAAAATTGCAAACGGCTTGGGTTGCGAGAGCTCGATCTACCGTTTTCATTAGTCGATAAGCTTGATAATCATCACTCCATCCAGATCGATAGGCAAACTCCATTGTCCGTTGTAGTTCCCAGATGCCATTTGAGTGTCTGATAGGATATCCAAGAATATTGCCAGGATCGCTCTGGAAAGAAGTGAATCCCAGTTGAGTTAAAGTATCAAGATGACCAATTGTGTGGCCGGGGTGAACAAACGAAGTCAGCCTTAGCCCACGCTCCGAAGCTAATTGTTGGCACAATGACACTTCGGACTGAAACAATTCGGTCGGACATACCTCATCCCGACAATCGATATGCGAAAATGTATGACAGCCTATCTCATGATCAACTTCGCTTTCGATGAAAGCTTCGATAAGGTCTGGTGCATACCACTCAGGATCCTCCCGAAGTCCTGTACATGGGTCGTATTCAAACCAGTCTTTACCATCAAAATCCCAATATCTCCCCTTGTAAGCAGGGACTTTAGGAATTTCCGCATGTTTTTTGTGTTCATTGCCTTTACACGATTTCAGGAATAAATGCCCCACTGTAGCCCATGTTATCGGAATATTGAATTGCTCACAGAGATGTAAAATCTTAGGAACGTTCGATCGTTCACGTCTGGCAAGCTTTAAGGCAAATTGTAAAGGATTAGCGACGGTATTATTGTATCTGGGAGCCCAGGCAAGCTCAAAGTCAGCTGTGATCGTCACCACTGCTTGAAAATTCGGTGGTAAGAAGGAAGCAGCATCTCTCCTTTTCTCTATTTTGGGGCTGTACCCCATCGCAAATTTGAGCTTAGAGAGTTGGCTTCTCATCTCATGAATTAGTTATATTTATCTTATCGTAAATGTCAGCTAACCCCGTAACAAAATTGTCAAATCCATACTTATTCTGAAAATATGATGCATGATTATTTTTACCAGCCTCAGGAAGCTTTCTTACCAAATACTGCAGAGATCTGAATAAATCTTGAGGGTCTCCGGTTTTGAAGTGATGCAGGTATTTACCGTTTTCACCGAGTTCTTTAAAAACCGGAATATCGGAGGCTAGAACTATTTTACCCATCGACAACGCTTCTATCAAAGCCAGATTGAACGTTTCAGAAAAGCAACTTAAAACGACCATATCAAAGAATGGCAGCAAAGAGGTGGCGTCAGGAATGGGACCAGAGAAGACGATACGTCCATCTGTCAAATCTTTTTCCAGTAGATGCTTTTGTTTTAAACTGTCAGAGATGTCGCTTTCCCGCCCCACGAAATAAAGATTCACATGCGGAAGTAGCTCACGGATAAACAGATTATAAGCCTTAAAAAAAGTACCATGATCTTTTCCCCATACAAAGTTTGCAATCATGACAATATTGACACATTCAGATTTAAGCGGGACACCCAGTAGTTGATTTGCTTCCGCCAAGTTTTGCACATTCGATTTCTTGAGATGAATCGCATTGTACAAAACGGTTATCCTGTCTGCATTAAATCCGAATGATTTAACTAATTCCTCCTTCGAAGAATTAGAAACCGTCACAATCCGGGCGAAATGGTGACTTAACCAACGCTCCATGTGATAAACCAGGTTCTTTTTCTGAAACATCAGATGAATATGGTGAACAATCTTAAGCTGGGGCCTAAACATTTTCAAGCTAAGTGCATAAAATAGTTCGATGAACTGATGGGTATGGACAATATTTATCTCCTCGTTCATAATCAAGGCCTCCAGTTTTCGAAAAACCCTGATATCAAAAAACCTTCTGCGATACCATCTATAAAATCGATTACCCCGATTCTCATCTAATTGATCAGTCAGATTGCCTTCTTTCAATAAAACCAAATGGATCCGGAAATAATTCTGAGTATAATTGAAGAGATTTAGAAGGATTGTTTCTGTTCCACCGGGGTCAAAAGATGACCTCAAATGAAGCACGTTTTTCACGATGATACTTGTTTGCTTAAGCGACCATTCGTTGAGGATTGCCATTCGACATTTTTACTACTGACATCTTGCGAATCCTGGTATACCACCGCAGCAAAGGTCAGAAAAAGAGCCAGTATAATCATCCTTTCCGGTTCTTGATGATAACCAAACTGTTGACTAGTAGAAGAATGAATAATAAACCAGCCGAGCAGAAAGATTATGAATAATCTAAAGACCTTTTTATATTGATGGTTGAATGGCAAAGTGAGACTTTTCATAAAAAGCTTGATGCAGAATTCTCCTAAGAAGAAAGCTATCAGCACTACTCCTACAATGCCGGAGTGCAGGAGAATGCTTTGATTACCCACATGGATATCACCGTATTTAAAATACTCATTCGAAAACCCTATACCTGTGAGCGGCGATTTTCTCCAGACTTTCATCACCCTGGGACTGCGTTTCTCCAGTCGAATCAAAGTGCCACCGGCACTCAAGTCTCCTTCGGCCAAGGCATTTAGTGTCAGCATTCGTTCTGAAGCGTTCTCAAATTGTATACGTAGAATAGGCATTGAATACAAAAAGACAATGAAAATGACGCTAATTAGGCCAATTTGTAAAATCCGCACAAGTCTGATTCTGGAAACCCAGATGACAAATGTGATGAGTATGAATGCAAAAGCCAACATCCATCCGCGGGTTGCAGAAAGATAAACAGAAATACAATTTGAAAGAATGACCAAATATAAATACCAGTGGGGAAAACGCTTGTGAGGTACATTTAAATAGAAAAGAGCTCCAAAAAGGGTAATCAAAAGGATATTATCGTTGTAAAATCCGCGGTAAGTAATGGATTCACTGACCGCAAATAAGGGATTTGTCTCTATTGAGACTCCTAAATATTGAGCAGGACTAATCCCGGTAAGAACTGTAAATAACTGAGCAATTAGTACAGTAAAGGCAACAGGGAAAATCAATTGAAAGAAAGTGTCGTAATCTTCTCTCTTATTCATCAATTTGGGCATTGAGTACAATAAAAATAGTGGCAGAAGCCATTTTACCACGCGGAATTGAACATTCATCTTCATGCTTAAGCCCCACGTATAGCCCTCAAGAACCAGAAAAATAAGATAGACTAACAAGATAAACATAGTCGTCCCATAAAATGGACGGAACCCTTGCTTCACCTGGGCAGCCTTTATCAGTGTAAGACCTATATACAAATGTCCGACCTCGAGATCAGGAAGTCCCG
>JBGTCB010000058.1:0-2261 GCA_041748995.1 Saprospiraceae bacterium
TGATCATTTGTCCCTGCTGTTCAGGTAATCGGATTGCGGGATGACTGAGGCTGAATAAACCCGATGGATCGTTGACTGTCTGATGGTCCCTAATAATGACTTCGATTAAATTCATAGAAGGACTTCCAATAAAACCGGCAACAAATTGATTTTTTGGATGATTATAGGTATTTAAAGGCGTGTCGTATTGCTGAAGTTTTCCATCCTTTAAGACAGCAATCCGGTCGGCCATGGTCATAGCCTCTGTTTGATCATGGGTTACATAAATGGTGGTGGTTCCCAGTTGGGACTGAAGCCTCGCAATTTCAACCCGCATCTGGACCCTTAATTTTGCATCGAGATTGCTGAGTGGCTCATCAAAAAGAAATACTTTTGGATTGCGGACAATTGCGCGACCCAAAGCGACCCTTTGTCTTTGTCCACCGGATAATGCTTTGGGTTTCCGCTTTAAAAAATCCACCATGTCAACAGCTTCCGCTGCTTTAAGCACAAGGTCTTTAATGATCTTTTTATCTATATTTTTCAACTTTAATCCAAAGGCCATATTATCAAAAACTGTCATATGGGGATAAAGTGCATAGTTTTGGAAAACCATGGCGATGTCCCGGTTTTTTGGAGGTAGCTCATTGACTAATTTCCCATCGATAAATAGCTCGCCGGAAGTTATCTCCTCAAGTCCGGCGATCATCCGCAGGGTCGTTGATTTTCCACAACCAGATGGACCCACCAGAACCACAAATTCCCGATCCGCTATTTGCAGACTTAACTCGTCGACAACCGGGCTACCCGTATCAAATGATTTGCTGATTTTATTAAGAATTACTTCTGCCATATCACTTTTTACTCCTTCCAAAATAAGCTAACTCCTGTATAGCAAGAAGTGCTTCAATGGTTGATTCAGCTCCTGAATTGCGATTTACATTTTTTTCATCATTGATACCATCGAAACATCGACCATTGAGGGGGTCGTACATCATCGTTTGGGCAGCATTTTCCCCGTTAAACCATTGACTGATTTCTTGTGCCATATCGAAGTAGTGCATTTCCTTAGTTATGTTTGCAGCTTCCAGGCATGCCCAAATGACCGGCCGGAGATTGTAGGCAATTTGGGGATATGGAGAAACCTCATACATCGTGATTTCCTGGTCTGTTTTACGAGCCTTAAATTGGCTTATTTTATTTCTTTCATTCCATTCCTTAATGAAAAAGTCCATTTCAGCGAGCACTGATAGTAACAGACTGGAATCTTTGGTCATTTTGAAGGCCTGGAGCAAAGCATAGGATTGAGCATTGCCATAGGCATGCCAGGTATTTTGCCAGCTTAAAAAGGCTCCATGGGGAAAGTCATAATTATTAATAATTTGCATTTGCTGAATTCCTTTTAACAAAGATTGAAGGATAGGGCGAGTCTCCTCTGCGCGATAATCGCGGGTAAGGACTAAACCCAAAACCATCAGCGCGGCTTGATCGGATGCACTTTTTCCCGGTAGCCATTGGGGAATGCTCAAACCCTCTATCTGGACAAAACTGTCGATGCCTGCAGCCCCGAAGTCCTTTATGATAACATCAACCAGCCGATTTCTGCACTCAAGAAGATGATTGAATCCTGGTGTTTTCGCGTCGATAATACTGAAGGCCTCGCCCAAAGCCCACAATGCTCGCCATGACCACCAATTGGCCTCCGCTTTGCTGGTAATTCCCTCGCGGTTTATTGAATGATCGGGAAAAATGAAATTGTACACATAACCATTTTCTGCCTGCATAAACACCAGGAATTTCAACAACAGTTTTGCCTTTTCCAAACTTTCTACCTCCTGGGTATATTGGTAGTTTCGTAGATAAAAGATTATGGCTCTCGCAACATCGTCGATACAGGCGATCCCTTCATCGCTGTCGCCGACCCACCGATAGTCTGGATATTCGCTGTAAATATGGATGATCCCCACTGAATCTCCACCAGGTATTAATATCTTTTCGAAGAGGTTGTCAAGATGAGCTGTATTTATTGATAATTGTTCCGGCACATTATCAGAGGGAGAAGGCTGACAGCTTTGTAGTCCCAGCAATAAAAATAGGAGATGAAATAAATGATTCGTTTTCTTGATAGCCATTATTTTAGAAGGGTTTCGAGTAATTCCTGGATGGAAATTTTGGCAAAACTGCATGCGGCATCTGAAGTTGCATAGGGAATGATTATCGTTTGCTGATGAGCCAGCCAACCACAGGTGTATAACACATTGGGTACATAGCCTTCCCTTTCG
>JBGTCB010000059.1:0-12676 GCA_041748995.1 Saprospiraceae bacterium
TGTTTCTCGCAAAGGCGCAAAGACGCTAAGGTTTATGTTTTTGTTTCTCGCAAAGTCGCAGAGACGCTAAGGTTCTGTGCTTTTGTTTCTTGCAAAATCGCTAAGGTTCTGTGTTTTTGTTTCTCGCAAAGGCGCAAAGGCGCTAAGGTTCTATGTTATTGCAAAGTCGTTAATTTTTCCTTTGCTCCTGCGCGTCTTTGCGTGCAATTTTATATTTTCCTTTGCGCACTTCGCGTCTTTGCGTGCAATTTATAGCATTTATGTCCTGTCAATCCTGCTCCATCACAATACCCGTATCATCTTTGTAATACGATCTTAATTTAGCCAATTCAATTTTTAAACTATCGATGACCGAATGGTAGGCAGTTTCGTCCATTAAATTGTACATTTCCCGGGGGTCATTTTTCAGATCATAAAATTCCCAATCATCGATATCGTAATAAAAATGAATGAGTTTATAGCGATCGGTGCGAATGCCATAGTGACGTTTAACCATATGTTCATTGGGATATTCGTAATAATGATAATAGAGTGCATTTCGGTTTGTCAGCTGACTCTGGCCTTGAAAGAGCGGCACCAGGGAGATTCCCTGAATATCTTCTGCAACCGGTGCTTTTGCCAGATCCAGGAAAGTGGGTGCGTAATCAATATTCTGAACCAGTTCATTTATGACCAACCCGGGTTGAATCATGGCGGGATATCGCATCAGTAAAGGAGTCCGCATGGATTCTTCATACATAACCCGTTTGTCAAACCACCCATGTTCTCCCATATAAAAACCCTGGTCGGATGTGTAAACGATCAGGGTATTTTCAGTGAGATTATTTTTATCCAGATATGCTAAAATCCGACCAACATTATCATCTACCGAAATAACGCACCGGATATAATCACGCATATATCGCTGGTATTTCCATTTAACCAGATCCGCTCCGCTTAATTTAGCTTTTTTAAATTCTTCAATAATTGGCTGATAATGATCATCCCAGATTTTACGTTCCTCTTCATTCAGATGATTGATCTGATTTCTTTCATACATGCTCCGGTAAGGAGTTTGTAATTCACCTTCGGGATCCAGCATCTTCAGATCATAAACGAGGTCCATATCCTTGTCGATGCTCATTTTCTGTGCAGCAGCGGCTTCCCGGTCCACATAGTTATCAAAAAGGGTTTCCGGATAAGCAAATTCAAGGTTTTCAAGACTATCCAGGTATTTTAAATCGGGCATCCAGGTGCGGTGGACCGCCTTATGATGAACCAACAAACAAAAAGGAATACTGGTATCGCGTTGATCTAACCAATTCAGACTTTTATCGGTGATCACATCGGTCACATAACCCTGAGATGTTATGGTATCTTCCTTTCGGATAAATGGCGTATTATAATAATCACCCTGTCCGCGTAATACTTCAAAATAATCAAATCCGGTGGGCTGTGATTCCAGATGCCATTTACCAAACAGAGCAGTATGATAACCGGCCTTCTGCAGGTATTTGGGAAAAGTCGCCTGGCTGCCATCAAAGGTTTTTGTATTGTCCGTATGCCCATTTATATGACTGTGTTTGCCCGTCAGCATCACCGCCCGGCTGGGAGCACAAATCGAATTGGAGACAAAACTGTTCTTGAAAATGGCACCTTCCCGGGCAATCCGGTCAAGATTGGGCGTCTTTAGAAAACGGTCATCGTAAGCACTCAATGTCTGATAGGAATGATCATCAGTCATGATGAAGATAATGTTGGGTCGCTTTAACCGGGATTCGTTATGACAAGCTCCCAGACCTAAAATGACGCCAAGAAAGTAGAAGAAATATCGCATAGGTGAAATTCGATGATGATTAAATGAATGGGTTTTAAGTGAAGCTATTCGGTCGGTAATTCTCAATTTTTCTATTAATTATTAATCCGAGTTTATTATTTGTAATTAATATCGTCATGGATTGCAATTCAATAGTAAGGCATATGTTGAGGAGAAAATCTGAATTAAGGGGCACCTCTATTTACCTCTGAATGAGTAAAAATTTAATAAGATGCAAGCCAGACAAGGCTGGAGGAAGAAAGATAGCCGTAGCTATCTGACTGACGATCAACGAAGTAAGGCGAAGCATATCATTAAATAAATTTTCGAAGAAAATTGTTTTTACCATGAACGAGGTTGATAGAGGTGCCCTAAATATTATCCAATGGATAAATCGGCCTGGGAATTCTCTTCCAATCAAAGGTCTTTAAATCAGGAGAGGAGTAACCTGGTGTAGCACTCAGAATATAGTCATAAATCGTGGCGGGATACTGAGGACGGAAGGCAAATCCGCCTTTGCAGACGGTCATCCGGTAATT
Source organism: Saprospiraceae bacterium (assembly GCA_041748995.1). GTDB lineage: Bacteria > Bacteroidota > Bacteroidia > Chitinophagales > Saprospiraceae > JABDMH01. The sequence goes on from JBGTCB010000059.1 coordinate 2,335, forward strand.
CTCCGGAAAGATACCCATGGCTCTGACATTGGTCTGATCGTTCGGACCGATTCGCTTTGTGTTAAGCAGAATCGTTACTCCCTTTACTTCGATCCTGGCCGCCGGATGCCAGCTGTCCCCTACTTTAGAGACGGTAATAACTCTGCCAGTCACCTTAACCGGTGGACCATACATTGGATCCGATTTACCTCCCACCTCCAGGCTTACCGTGGCTCCCACACCGGCAGCAAATGCCTGCTGAGCGGCCTGCTCATCGTAAAGCTGCACAAAGGCATTCTCCACCTCCTGCTGAAAGATTTCGCGCAGCAAACGGGTGCCATCTCCTGCCCCTCCTGCTCCCATATTGTCGCCACTATCCGCTATCGCTACAGGTCTCCCGGACCTCTTTGCCAGCCGGATGCTTTCTTCAGGACCAGGAAGATCAGTCCAAAACTCCTGACGGTATGAAAACATGAGTTCACCCAATTCGTCGGCAATTTTTTGAGCCAACTCCCGGTCACCATCGGTTGTGACCAAAATCCCTGCCCCCTGTTCTGGTATATCCTGTTGCATGAAACCATGAGTCGGGCAACATGACAAGACTCCCGGAATCGTACGCTGCATGACCTTTGCCTGCTCGTAAACCTGTCTCATCGGTTCATCGGAGGTCACTACGTTGAGTGGTGGTCCTATCATCAGTGGGATTTTACTGATGGCCATGACCGGCTTGATTCTGCCGAAAAGAGTTCCCATCAAAATCGAGGCGACTTCATGCCCCGTTTCAAAAGCATCAATATGAGGGTAGGTTCGATAGATGCTGGCAGCATCGCCGGTCGCTGCCATCAATTTCGTCAGGGTACAATGCAGGTCCATAGAGAAAACAATCGGTATATCCGGACCAACCTTGTCCCGGATCAGTTTCAACGTCTCACCCTCAAGATCATCATGTCCAATCGTACATCCGGCACCATGAAAACTGAGATAGACTGCATCCACCTCATTACGATCCAGAGTATCCAACATATGGCCAGTCACGAAATCAAACACTTCCTCCGTCATGATACGATGGTTCCCCTCCACCGAAATAGAACCGATCAGTTCGACGTCATATTTGTCGGTGACATTTACAAAACCGTCCAATGCCGTGCCGACAGTGCCATGAACCATTCCACTGGACCGGAGAAAATCGTTACCATATTGGGCAGATTTTTTTACCTCGTCCAGGGTAAGGGGTCGCTGAATAAAAGTATTGGTCTCGTCGAAAAAATGGCCAACCATGATTCGCTTCTTCGGTGCTTTTTTCTTTGTCTGTTTCACTGGCCATCCAAATCCAGTTAACAAAGATCCTACAGTAGCAGAATGCAGAAAAGAGCGACGGGTCTCCGGCTTACTACTCATGGGTAACACTTAAGGTTTTGTAAATCATAATTGATTGAGTTTTTTTTATTACCAGATCCTGTGTTTACCCGTTAGCAGCATGAAAAGGAGGAATTGTTTCAGTATGTTCTCATTCAATGTCTTCTTCTAAGCTACTGAATTATCCTGATTTACTTTTCCGGACATTCATTACCTGTATGACAAATTGCATCAAGCTGCAGCGGCAATTACTTTCTTGACCATGTGCCACACATTTGCTTTCTGATTAATAACACCTTAAGTTTGTAATGGCTTGGTACCCATAATAAACCAGTGTTGTCCTGAAAGTTTCATTCTCTCCTGAAGTACACTTCGATGAGCTGCGTCAACCGGACCGGAGCCTATTAATAATCTCTGATCTTTGAATGTTATATATGACATTCGATCTTCATGTTCGACGTAGTAGTAGGATAGTCTTTAGCTTGGCCTGCTAAGCATTGATGACCTCCAGCAGATAGCCCGGAATAAGAGATAAAATATGTACACTTGCAGTAAGCAACTTTGAAACCCCAAACCCTAAGTTAGCGCACACCGACAGGCTCAGTGCAATCTCTTCGACAAGCTCAGTGACCTCCGCTTTCTTTCGTCGGTGACTTGATCATGAGCCAAACGTCCTTCGGAAAGGTGCCCTTTTTTGCTTACACATTCGGAAGGCTCAGTTCATCGCTCTTTTTGGGGACGCAAAAAAGGTTAAGCCTGTCGAAATCTTAGCTAAATTAAAAAACAGAACCACATTTATTCGTACTCTATTTGACATCGAAAACTTCTCGAACTATTGAATCTTGATCTTATGTCTTTGTATTTTTGAACAAAGAAGAGGACCTTCCTTAATAAACCATCATGATGAAATCAAGTTGCCAAGGATTAGGAAAAAGACTAAATCAGCATTAGTCTCTAAATAGTCTTTGACGGTATGCATTCCTTTTCTCAGTTGTTTCTTAACAGTATTGACCGAGATGTTCATTTCTGCGGCTATTTGCTTCGCGGAAAGATCTTCAGAGTATCGCAATTGGAATATACGCCGGCATCCTGGAGGTAAGCCGTCGATGGCCTTGTTGGCTATTTTTAAGTTCTCTTTCATCCAAAGCAGTTCTTCTACGGGATTGTTGTCCTGACTTTGAAGGTAGTTGTCGACAAATTCCTTTGCCAGCGTAACATCCCTGGCCACCTTCCTCAAGTAGCTGATTGAGTAATCTCTGGTAATCTTATATAACAGGCCACTGATGGACCGGTCTTTCTCGAGGATGGCTCGCCTTTCCCATAGTTTAAAGAAGACATCCAAGGTGATTTCTTCAGCCACTTCCCGGCTACGGACCAAGTGTAAACAAAAGTGGAACACTTTGGATCGATATACGCGATGAAGGAAAGCCAAACTCTCCTTGCTGCCCTGGGACAATTGTTCGATATGATTCTGTTCCTGAGGATCCATTGTATCAACCAAAAAAATGGTATTAAGCATTCCAAACAAACCAATGTGTTGGTATACAAATCTAAAATAAAATTCTGACAGTCGTTAATTTTAAAAAAAATCCCTCGCCGGGATGGTCCTTCAATCGATTTCCGACGGATAAAGAAGTAAAAGGGGAAATGATCCCAGTACTTTAGACACCAATCATGACTATTAAAGACAAACTGCTAACCAAACTATGTAAAGGAACCTGCTCTAGGGAAGAACTGCAATTCTTGTTGGATTTGCTCCATGAGGGGCAGGACGATACAGATGTCTTGGCAAAGCTATGGAAGGAATTGCGGTCCTACCCAGAAATGGAGGAGGGGATGGCCTCTCAAATGATGCGCAACCTGATGGCCAGAGTGGACGAAAAAGAATCGATCCTCGCTAGAGAGAAAACTGATCGAAGACCGTCTAAAGGCAACCAGTCCAGTCGAAGACGTTTTGTACAATTTGCCCGCGTAGCAGTGATATTGATCCTGGTGAGCGCCGTTTCCTGGTTTTGGATTGGCACTGAAAAACGGGTGGTAGTTCAAACCACATTTGCAGAACAAAAGACCATTGAATTGCCAGATCATTCGACCGTAAAAATGAATGCCAACTCCAAAATTAGTTACTACAGAAATTGGACCTCTGTCCAGACAAGGCAGGTATGGCTGGAAGGAGAAGCCTACTTTGACGTGCAGAAAAAACCGGAGAGCGGGCAAAAATTCCAAGTGATTACGCCAGACCTGACAATAGAGGTATTAGGTACTACTTTTAATGTCAATGCCAGGGAAACTTCCACAAAAGTTTTTCTGGAAGAAGGTCAGATCAGATTGGATATCGAGGAACAAGCAGAAGATATTCTCATGGTACCAGGAGAATTGGTAACCTATTCAAAGTCGTTAGGCAAACCTTTGAGAACACTAGCCGAAAGTGAAGCTCCAGCCTCCTGGAAAAACGGCACTATTGTGATGGAAGATGCGATGTTAAATGACATTATTCAGAAAATACACGAGATCTACGATGTGAAAGTAATTGTAGAAAATCAAGCCTATTTGGAGCGGGAGTTCACCGTATTTCTACCGGTTGATGACCCCGGAATGGGCTATAACACCTTATCTGGATTGGGACTAGAAATTATAAAGTTCGATAATCATTGGACCATAAAATAAAACCGGGAAAACCTTCCTAGGGGTCTTCCCGGCCATAACATTGTAAACTTAAAAAGCAAAATTATGAAAAGTAAGCGACTATCATTGGGCTTGTGCCTCCTGATGTTTTTTACCGGAATTCTGCAGTCACGCATTTCGGCAGGAAACCCGGCAAATGGAGAGCATCAACGCAAGCTCCTACTTGAAGTATTGGGAGAGATGAGCGAGCAGTATGAGGTTTTTTTCTCCTATGAAACCAAGTATTTGCGGGAAGTTTGGGTGGACTTCAGCTTTAAAAAAGGGGAGAGCCTGCAGGAAGCCGTAGATAGACTGTTGGAAAGCGTAAATCTACGATACAGAGCCATCAGCAGTAAGTATTATGTCATTTATCAGGATACCAAAGAGGGTAAAAAACAAGCCAACCAATTAGAACGAAAAATCAATCAAATAAAAAAACTGGAAGAAAAAGGAGATATCAGCTTGCAGTTCGAAAAGAAGAATTATCTGGAGAATGTAAAAACTATTGCTCAGATAGCGGTACAGCTGAAACCTCAATTTCCGGTTACCGGCCAGGTCACTGACGAAGCCGGTCAACCATTAATTGGAGCCACCATCCTGGTAAAGGGAAGTAGCATCGGCACCACGACTGATTTTGAAGGCAGGTTTTCCATTGAGCTCACCGATGGTGAAGAAATCCTACTTATCTCTTACACGGGATATGAAACCGTAGAAGTCCCTGTAGCCGGCCGTTCCACACTGACGGTTTCAATGACAGAAGCGGCATCTCAATTGGATCAAATAGTGGTGATCGGTTATGGTACCCAGAAAAAGATTAATTTGACAGGAGCAATTTCGACCGTTTCCTCAAAAGATATCGAATCACGTCCCGTTGGCAGCGCGCAACAAGCTTTGCAGGGCTTGGTTCCTAACTTGAACATTACTGTTTCCAATGCAGGGGGTGAGCCCGGTGCTGCATTAGATATGAGTATCCGGGGCTTGCAATCATTTGGAGGAAGCAACGCTCCTTTTGTACTGGTGGATAATATCGTGATGGATATAAACAGCATCAATCCCAATGATATTGAATCCATATCTGTACTAAAAGATGCAGCTTCATCTGCCATTTATGGTGCACGGGCAGCTTATGGGGTTATTCTGATTACCACAAAATCAGGAAAAGGTAATAAAGGCCGGGCTAATTTTTCTTATTCATCAAACATGGCAATTTCAAGACCTGTCCATTATCCCAGGTTAGTGGATGCTATGACTTTTGCCCATGTCGCAAATGATGCAGCCAAAAATGTAGGGAATACGCCCTGGTATAGTGATGAGGCACTTGACCGCCTCGCCAAGAACATAGCCGCTCCGGGAAGTGCCCCTGAAATGCTAGGCAGAGCTGATGGGCTTAGCTGGAACATCGGAGCAATGGGACTTGGCGCAGCTGCTAATACAGACTGGTATGAAATTCTTTTCAAGGAGTTTGGCTCTCGGCAAAAACACGATTTGAGTGTTTCTGGTGGAACAGAAAAGGCGGATTATTATTTGTCAGCCGGATGGTATGGTGAGGATGGATTACTTCGACATGGTAATGAATCTTTTAATCGCTATAATTTCGACGGAAAAATAAATGCACAAGCCACCTCATGGGCAAAAATTGGTTTATTATTCAAATACAATTATGGCCTGCAGGAATTTCCCTGGCAACAGGAATTGGGTCGGGGAAGGATCTACGATATGATGACCAAACTGAAACCAACGATGCCGGCAAAATATCCCGGAACAGATATCTGGACATCCGAGAGCCGGATAGCCGAGTGGCAAGCAGAGAGAGATAATACAATAAATAGCCAGCTGGTACTTGCACCAAGGATTGTGTTAGAACCCATCAAAGGCTGGGTAACAAACCTTGAATTCAACTACACAACCAGTAATAATCGGCAAGTACTCACCGCAAAACAATGGTTCTGGCAACGTCCAAACGGCGAATTGGCCAATGGACTAGCTCAAATCTCCACTTCATTCAGACCCCGGCTTCATTCAGACACATATTTATCACCAAATCTTTATTCTACCTATACCCGAAACTTTGGTAAACATAACTTTTCTGTATTAGCCGGTTATCAGCAGGAAAGGTATGACTATTTCCAGGTGAATGCTGATGCCCTTTATCTGCTTAGCGACAATGTTCCCGCCATAAATACAGCGGTGGGGACAAAAACAGTCTCCGATGGACAGGGATATTGGTCAACCCAAAGCGGTTTCGGAAGGCTGAACTATAATTATGATGAAAAGTATTTACTGGAAGCCAATTTCCGGGCCGATGGTTCCTCAAGATTTGAACCCGGTAAACAATGGGGATATTTCCCTTCCGTTTCTGCAGGTTGGGTACTCTCCAAGGAAGAGTTCTTTCCCTTCAAAAATGCAATCGATTTTTTTAAGATAAGGGGATCTTTTGGAGAATTGGGAAACCAAAATGTAGCTAACTATCTCTACATACCCACTTTGGACATCAATCAAAGCACTTTCTTGTTTGGTGGCCAGCGGTTATGGACAGTTACCGCCCCCAATATCTCCAGTATTAATTTAACCTGGGAAAAAGTGAAAACATTGGATTTTGGGGTGGATTTGGCTTTTTTGGATAATCGGTTAACCACTTCTGCAGACTGGTATGAATCCCATACTAACAATCTGGTTGGACCGGGCCAGGCTCTCCCTGTTGTGCTGGGAACCGCCGTTCCAGGGGAAAACTCCGGCGAAATCAGAACGCGGGGTTTTGAAATTGAGATCGGTTGGAAAAATCATATAGGTGATTTTTATTATCAAATTGGTGCTAATCTGGCTAATAATAAAAGCGAAGTAATAACTTATAACAATCCTACCCGGATATTGAGTACTTTTTACGAAGGACAGGTGTTGGGTGAATTATGGGGGTATAAAACAGACGGGCTTTTTCAAACAGCCGAAGAAGTAGCAAATTGGCCGTCTCAGGCATTTCTCTGGGGAGGAAGATGGAATCCGGGCGATCTGAAATACGTTGACCTTGACAACAGTGGGGCTATAAATAACGGTAAAAATACAGCGGATGATCATGGTGATATGGTTGTAGTGGGAAACCAGCTTCCACAATACCTGTTTGGATTTAATGCCAGTGCTACCTGGAAAGGATTTGATTTTTCTGTTTTCTTTCAGGGAGTTGGCAAACAGGATCTGTTTATATCAGAAATCTTTAATGGAAATGTATTCAGAGGACCTGCCAATGGTCCCCTTCATATGATGGTGTATGAGGAGCATCTGGATTACTGGCGTGATGATTCCAGTCCTTTAGGAGCTAATCCAAATGCCTATTATGCAAAACCTTATTCCGTTTTTAATGGTGATAACAGCAAAGCTTATGACAGACCTACTGATCGGTATTTGCAGAATGGTGCCTACGTTCGGTTGAAAAATCTTCGAATGGGATATACCATACCGTCAATACTTACGGAAAAGGTGCTTATCAAGAATGCCAATATTTATTTTTCGGGAGAGAACCTCTTCATTCTAAGAAATATGGATTTACTGGATCCTGAACAAACCGGAGGAAGAAATGGCGATGGCCGTACCTATCCATTGTCGAAGGTGTTCTCTTTAGGATTAAATATTAACTTCTAAAATCTAGGGAAATGAAAAAGATATTTTATATAACAATATTATCCATTGGAATTGCAATGGTTTTTGGTTCATGTAGAAAGGATTTTCTGGATTTAACTCCGGCTGACCAGATTTCGGATCCTGAATTCTGGAAATTACCCCAGGACATGGAACTATACGTTAACGGGCTATACTCGGTACTTCCCGGTTGGCTATTAAGCGGATCCGGAGGTAACCCTCTACTGGATGCGGGCACGGATATGGCAATTGCAGTCGGATTGTGGTTACCTACCAAAAATCGCCTGGATGGAACAATAAATGTTCCTTCCAGTGGCGGCGGATGGAACTGGACGGATGTGCGTAATGTCAATTATTTTCTGGACAATGCAGACCGCGTCCCGGATGGTGGATTGAAGGATCACTACATCGGGGAGGCACTTTTTTTCAGGGCATGGAATTACTTTACCCTGCTCAAACAATTTGGTGACTTACCCATTATCACGAAAACACTTTCTCCGGGTGATGAAGATGTATTATACAGCCCTCGCAGTTCAAGAACGGAGGTGGTAAATTTTATCATCAGTGACCTGGATATGGCTATTTCAAAACTGAAAAAAAAGAATGAAGTTCCGGCCCAACGGATAAGCAAGGATATTGCTTATTTACTTCAGGCAAGAGTAAGCCTTTACGAAGGCACCTGGGAAAAATACCATCAGAATGATGTCTTTAAAGGAACTACGGACGGCAGTGCGTTTCTTACGAAAGCAGCCGAGGCTGCAAAAGCAGTGATAGATGGGGGGACTTATTCGCTGGCAACCGGAGATCCGAACCAGGTTTATTATGAGCTTTTTAATCAAATAGATTTAAGCTCCAATAACGAAATATTACTATGGAGGAGTTATAGTGCCGCACAGGGAGATCAATTCACCAATCAATTGTGGAACTGGCCACATGGTTCGGGATATACCCAGGATATGATACGCATGTACCTTTGTACTGATGGGTTACCCATCTCACTTAGCCCACTCTACAAAGGGGAGAATGATATCAGGGATGTAATTCAAAACCGCGACCCCAGGTTAGTACAAAGTGTAATGAATCCCGGCGATCCGATTCTGATTAACTTGCAAAATGACACTACTAAATATACACTTCCTGTTTTGGGAGGTGCGCAGAACGATCCAACCGGTTACGAATCGCAGAAATTTCGTCGTCCACAGATAGATCCTGCCACCGGTAATCAAAGTGGGGAACTTGCATATATTATCTTTCGATATGCAGAAGCTTTGCTGATATATGCCGAAGCCAGAGCTGAATTGGGTCAACTAACACAGGCTGATCTGGATTTGACCACTAACAAGTTAAGAGACAGAGTAGGTATGCCCCCTATGATACTGGCTTCTATCCCATCTGACCCCAACTGGCCTGATTATGGGTATTCACTGCCAGATTTTTTGCAGGAAATCAGAAGAGAGCGTGAAGTAGAGCTCTTAACGGAGGGATTCCGTTTTGATGACTTGATGCGCTGGGCAGCCCATAACTTATTTGTAGGCAAAAGACCTAAGGGTGCTTATTATTCTGCAGAGTTAAAAGCAGCATTCCCTAATTTATCGGTGGATGCAGATAATTTTCTTGATCCTTATAATGCAGCTCTCAATGGGCCAAACGGAGGATGGGGATTTAATCCGGCCAAAAACTACCTGTTGCCGATCCCAATCAATGAATTAACCGTGAACACAGCTTTGAAACAAAATCCAGGCTGGTAAATGGAAACTTAATATTAAATCCATAATTCTGATATTGAAGTAAAGCCTAAGTATATCTTAATTAAATACTTAGGCTTTACTTTTCTAAGAAAAATGATATGAATAAGAGGACTTTTCTTAAGAATGCAGCCTTTACAGGTCTGGGCGGAATTTTGAACTTTGATGGTTTAGCTCGAACCGTCCAAAACGTATCGGCTGTGCCTTTCGCAGAATTAGCCGGAGATGAGGAATTCTGGGCTTCAATTCGTAATGGTTACAAGCTTAAACCCGATTATATTAATCTGGAAAACGGGTATTACAATTTTCTCCCTGAACAGATATTGGATAAATATATTCAGCATATAAGAGAGGTTAATTATCATGGTTCTTATTATATGCGAAATTTCCGGGTTAAAACCAGAAAGGCAATGGCTGCAAAACTTGCTGATATTGCTGGTTGTTCTCCTGATGAGCTTATACTCACCAGAAATACTACAGAATCCCTTGATTTGATTATCAGTGGATTCAGCTGGGATCCTGGCGATGAAGCTGTAATGGCAGAACAGGATTATGGAACAATGTTGTTCATGTTTAATCAGGTTTCAAAAAGATATGGCATGATAAATAGAGTGGTATCAGTGCCGAATATTCCTCAATCAGATGATGAAATTATAAATCTTTACGCATCAGCCATTACAGATAAAACAAAACTTCTTATGGTCTCCCATATGATTAATATTACCGGGCAGATTTTACCTGTCCGAAAAATATGTGATATGGCTCACCAAAAAGGAGTTCAGGTAATGGTCGATGGAGCTCATTCATTTGCACATTTTAAATTCTCTATTCAGGACCTTAATTGCGATTATTTCGGGAGCAGCCTTCATAAATGGATGAGTGTACCACTGGGTTGCGGAATATTATACGTAAAGAAGGAACATATTGGAATGGTATGGCCACTGATTGCGGAAGGCGAAAGAAACCCA
>JBGTCB010000060.1:0-2702 GCA_041748995.1 Saprospiraceae bacterium
ATACCAACCTACAAGAGTGTCGCTATGGATTCAGTTCATGGTAAACGCATCCTGGTGGTTGATGATAATCAAACGAATCTGCGTATCATCAAGGCACAGCTGGATCATTGGAAATACGAAACGGTGCTCGCTTCTTCAGGACCAGAAGCCCTGACCCTGCTGAAGGAAGCACTGCCTTTTGATCTGATCATTACCGATATGCAAATGCCCGGTATGGATGGAGCTGAACTTGCCCAAACCATCCGGGAAAAACTACCCGATACACCAATTATCGTCCTCAGTTCTATGGGAGATACCTCCCATCGTAGTCATGGAGATCTGTTTTCTGCCATCCTTACGAAGCCGGTTAAACAGTATCAGTTAAGTCAGGAGATTCTGAAACAATTTAAAAGCCCGGTTTTACCGAGAAAAGGCAGGGACAGTAGCCGGGAGAAAATGTCTGTTGAATTTGCCCGTCAATTTCCAGCCAATATACTGGTCGCGGAAGATAACCGGGTCAATCAGTTTGTCATCCGGAAAACACTGGAAAAATTGGGTTACCAACCAGTAATCGTAGAGAATGGTTTGAAAGTATTGAAGGCATTAAAAGAGAAGTCTTTTGATATCGTGCTCATGGATGTGCAAATGCCGGTGATGGATGGCCTTGAAGCCACCCGTCAGATTCGAAACCTTTTTGGCAAGCACCCATTCGTCTTAGCCATGACTGCCAATGCGATGAAAAGTGATCGAGAAGAGTGTTTGACAGCTGGCATGGACGATTATATGAGCAAACCAATCATGATCGAAGAGTTGACAGAAAAACTGGAAAAGTGGGCAAGTCTGGTTAAGGTTTAGGAGGCTGTTGTATTTTTGACTTGTGAGCTTAACCCCTTGTGCTTCGATCAGCATTTTGATTGTTCTGCACATCGTAAAAGTTGCTCTTTTATGGATGTAATCAACCTACTGGTCTGACCAAGAGCTCATTATTTACATTTAGAATGGAGACCTTAACTCCTGCACAGACCGGATCCGGCAATACAATCTTCTATTTCTTTTAAAATTGTAGAACAAAAACTTGACTATGTTTCAAAAGAGTTATTTATTTGTTCTACAATCTAATAGTATATGCCTGAAGCACGACTAGGAGAATTTGAAGAGGTGCTCCTTCTATTGGTCGGAATCCTGGGTGAGGATGCTTATGCCTTTAAGATTGAAGAAGAATATTCGACCCAGACCAATCGAACTTCATCTATCGGAGCGGTTCATTCTACCCTTAATCGGCTGGAAAATAAAGGATTCCTGAAGTCAGCGATGGGCCCGGCCTCGGCAAGAAGAGGAGGCAGACGAAAACGAATCTATGTGACCACTGCACTAGGCCATCGGGTATTAAGTGAGACACGGGAATTGAGGATAGCCCTTTGGAATCAATATCCGGGTTTTGCCAATAGTGATTTTGGTTATGGGTAAACCAGCAGGACAGCAGCCGGCACCACCCAACCTGGCCAGGTGGTTTTTATTGTGGTTCATCAGGGACGATCTGGCAGAAGAAGTCGAAGGTGATTTATTGGAAAAATATATCGTAAATCGGGAAAAGTCTACCCCTCTAAAAGCTAAACTCTTTTATTGGTATCAGGTCGGTAATTATTTAAGGCCTTTTGCTATCCGGAATTTTAATTTTTTTTCGACAAATTTTAGATTTATGTTCCGTAATTATTTAAAAATATCCTTTCGAAATATTATCAGGCAAAAGTTACATTCGTTAATCAATATTCTTGGATTATCCATTTCGCTCACTGTTGTTTTCTTATTGTTATTGTGGATAAATGATGAATGGAGCACCGATAAATTTCATGTGAATTCCGATCGACTTTATCAGGTCAAACGAACCATTCCTCTGGAAGGAAATGCCCTGGATGTATACCGGGGTGTCCCTTATCCGGTACTGAAAGCCGCTGCTGAAGAACTTCCGGAAGTAGAAGCATACATACCGCTGGCCCGTACTCTTGAATTTAATTTGCAAATCGAAGATCATGTGGTAAGGGCAAAGGGGACTTTCTCCAACGCTGCCTATTTTGCTTCTTTTTCATTTCCGGTACTACAGGGTGATATAACTCAGTTGGATAAAAAAGTGGATGCCTTCGCCATTTCAGAAAGCCTGGCCAACCGTTTGTTTGGGTCAGACTGGCAAACGACGGCATTGGGAAAAACAGTGCATATACATGACAATGGAGACTACTCGATCGAAGCCGTTTATGCCGATTTTCCAGCCAATTCGTCTCTTCAAAATGATTTTATTTATAGTTTTCAGGCACATCTTAATGCGAATGCATGGATGTTGGAATGGACCAACTCTGGGATGCAGGGAGCACTCTTACTTGCCGACACTGACATCAATCCTCAAACGGTAGGGGATAAATTACACCAACTATTTCAGTCACACCAGGAAGGTGAGCGCAAGGAGGGTTGTTTTCTACAGAAATTTGAAGATGATTATTTATTTGGCGATTTTGATGAAAAGGCTCAGGTGTCGGGTGGACGAATTGAATATGTCAGACTATTTTTAGCGGCAGCACTGATGCTATTAATCGTGTCATGCATCAATTTCGTAAATCTGGCCACAGCTCGTGCTTCAAAACGAGCCAAAGAAGTTGGTGTGCGTAAAACTATCGGAGCCACTCCGAAGGAATTGATATCACAATTTATCGTCGAGGCCTTTGTCATTA
>JBGTCB010000061.1:0-11459 GCA_041748995.1 Saprospiraceae bacterium
GAGCTCGGTCCGAAACTGATCATACCGGCCGCGCATTTCCGAAGAGGTCCCACTCATCACAATCAAATGACTTTTATCAAAACCCACATCCAGGTTTCTGCTATACATTATTTGCAGATACACAATACCTGTCACAATGATGAGGAAGATCGAAATGGCAAATTGAAAGGTCACCAGTATTTTTCGTAAGGCGGTACCTTTAAAGCCCTCAGAAAGATTTCCTGATAATACATTAATCGGACTGAAGCCCGATAGTAATATTGCCGGATAGCTACCGGCCAGGATTCCCACGAAGATCGCTAAACCAATAAATCCAAATATCAGGAAAATATTTTCAAATATCTGAAATTGAATGGTGCGGTCGGCCAATTGATTAAATGCAGGGATACTCCATTTTACAATTAAAAGCGCGAGGATAAGACAGATGATTGCCAGCGTAATGCTTTCACTTAGAAATTGTATGATCAATTGTGATCGCTCCGCACCTATCACTTTTCGTAATCCCACTTCTCTTGCCCTTACGCCAGACCTTGCGGTTGCCAGATTCATGAAATTGATACAAGCGATCAGAAGGATAAAAATTGCAATCAAAGAAAAAGCAATCACGTAGGTACGGTCTCCTCCTGGTGCAAACCCCGGGAGATCGCGCGAATCAAGATACAAATCAGGTAAAGGGTGCATGGCAATGGCAGGAGTAAATGCTTTCATTGCTTCCAGTTTTATATCAGTGAAAGCCTGCAATCTGGATGTATAATCCTGTGGTGTTTTGTCTTTTGAAGTCATTACGAAAGTCCAGACGTACCCCTCGCTCCAGTTCTCCAGTACAATCTTCGAAAATACCTGAGGGGCACAATTCATCGATACCAGCATATCAAACTGAAACTGTGACTGTTCCGGAATTTCTTCCATGATTCCGGTCACCTTAAAATCGGCTCCTCTGATTTTTAATACCTGCCCAATGGGGTCTTCAGCTCCAAAATATTTTGTTGCGATTGATTCGGATATTACAATCGAATACGGATCGAGCAAAGCGGTCACTGGATCTCCCTGACTAAGGGGAAAGGTGAAGGCCTGAAATACATCCGGATCAACGAAGGTGAGTTGATCTTCCTGATATACCTGATCCTTATATTCCACAGATTCCCTGCCCTGTGGGGCAAAGCGAATGATATGATCGAAATCAGGAAAATCAACCTCCAGTTCATCCGCCATTCGATAAGGACCGAATACGCGGTTGTTGGTTACCCCATTTTGCGGGTTGGTGGCCTGAATACTCAGAAGATAGATTTGCTCACGGTTTTCGTGAAACCGGTCGTAACTGAGTTCAGATCTCACATATAAAAGGATCAAAATGACACAGGCTAAGCCAATGGCTAATCCAAAAATATTGATCAGCGTATACCCTTTGTAGCGCCATAAATTTCGAAATGCAGTGGTTATGTAGCTTTTTATCATAAATTTCAGTCTACCGGTGAAAATAAATTGTAACCTATTTGAGGGTACCTCTATTACCCCGTTCATGGTAAAAGCAATTTTCTTCGAAAATTTATTTAATAATATGCTGCGCCGTACATCGTTAATCGCCTGCCCGGCAAGCCTTGGCAGACGGGTCAGTCAGATAGCTACGGCTATCTTCCTTCCTCGACCCGACGCAAAAGCTTTGGGCGACAGTGTCCGCCTGGGAGGCTTCGGCCTCCGGAGGACGGCGTCCAGCCTTGTATAGTGTTGCGATTCGGAATTAAGTATACCATCCAACTTGTTCTTTTGCACCAATACTTCATCACCAGAGATCTTACGTAGCTTCGGCTATGTGCGGTTCTGCTTCTACTGACGCTTCGGTCAGCACCAGTTCGGTCAGCATCCAGATTTGTCTTGGCACAAAATAACTGCGTTTTTTATACTAAACTTATTTACAATTCACAACACGAGCTTGCATCTTATTAAATTTTTACTCATTCACCTTGAGTAAAGACGTAGTGAAAAAGCACTAAGTTGCATCTTTGAGAACTTTTCTTTCTTAGTTATAAATTTCAGATGGAGATCTGCCAAGTTTGCATGAACGGAACCACAGATACCCATTCTAAAGCGTTAAATATGTGAAACAAAGTTGCATGCTAAGGAGTACTTTGACGATATGCTTTATTCTCACGTTGTTTTCGTGTTCGAAAGATTCTCAACTGATCGATAAGCCATTGCGGGAATATTTGAATAGTTTCCAGGTTGAAGCCATGAAAAGGGGCATAAAGGTAGATTACAGAAAAAATCCTGTGGAAGTCAGACTGGAACTACATAATGACAGTGCCCGACTGGGTTGGTGTGATTATCATTCTGACCGGCCGGATTTAATTATTATCAACACATTTTACTGGGATCTCCTGAATGAATTGGATAAAGAAAAATTGGTTTTTCACGAATTGGGGCATTGTGTCCTCAATCGGTCGCATCTTGATGCAATTCGGCAGGATGGATTTTGTAAATCCATTATGCAGAGCGGGCAAAGATGTGCCGACAATTACAACATCGATACCAGAAGCAGTTATCTCGACGAGTTGTTTCTTCAAAGATAATTTCCTCAATTGAGTTAGTCGCTAATATTTTGGTAATTCTGACCCTGCCAATAGTTCTTCGGAAGTCCATTCGCAGCGGATCACCTCATCATCATAGCCGGCTAGATTCGGATGAAGAAAAATGTCAGACATCCGGGCTCCCAGTTTTGCATAGAAAGCTTTTGCCGGAAAGTTTTTATTAAGTACCAGAAGGTAAATTTTACTTCCAGGTCTGTTTTCCAATACTAGTTGAGCACTTAATTGCAAAAGATGTCTTCCTATGCCATTACCCTGATATTCTTTTAGCACATGGAGATTGTCGACCAGAGCACCGTATAGAGGATCATCATCCAGGTATATACAAGAGAATCCAATGATGCTGTCTTCATCCATTGCTTTTATGACCCACTGTCGGTCATTCGGATTATTAAATCGAGTTCTCCAGGTTTTTAATCTTTCAGGACCTACCTTGTTTTGCAAATAATCATCCGGATAAATACCGGTGTAATGAAGTTGCCAGCTCAAGGTATGTAATTGAGCTATAGCATCTGCGTCGGAAGGATCTGCATGGAAGTAATTAATCTTCTTCATTCAATAGAAGGAAAAAAAGTGTAATTATTAAAGTGCACCCCAGATTATTTAATTTTCATCGGCTTTAATTCTTCGAAAAAAATATCATCATTGGGTACATCAAAATCCAGTCCGGTAATTTCCAGATTATTATCCGTATTAAATTTGACGGTTCCAAAACTAAACCAGGCACTGGGTTTTTTCCAGTTTATTTTAAATACATCGTAGTGCCAGTGTTCCAGATCTGCAGAAAAGGCCAAAGCACGTTCAAATTCCATGTGCATGGTTCCTTCCTTTAAAGTGATGATGATATCTCCATGTATTTTTGAACGATAAGTTCCGGTATATTTCATCAATTCAAGCGATGGTTTTGTTTGAAATACCTGCTTACTGATCCTTTCCTGTATGCGGGTATCCTCTGAGGAATTATTATTAACTCTCTGCAGGAGATCAGCAGACCAATCTTTTTCCGGTCTCTCCAGCAGCGCATCGATAGCGTAATAATTTGCTGCCATAAATGGACTTTTCATACCGTTGGTAAGGATGACTACTCCGATATTCTTATCAGGGATCAGCGAAACTGCAGTGAGCATGCCATCAAATCCTCCGGTATGCCCGGCAAAGAGATGGCCATCATAGTCACGCACGTTCCAGCCGAGACCATAACCGCTAAGATGGGTATTGAAATCATTTTTAGACGTAAAATCTACCTGGTAATTATTGTGTGGAGTCCAGATCGTGTTTCGGGAAGATTTGGTAAGAACCGTATCACCATTCCATATGCCATGATTCAGGTTGAAAATCATCCATTTGGCCATGTCTTCCACACAGCTGATGATACCTCCTGTCGCAGCCACTTCTGTCCAGTCAACCCATTCAATCGGTTTGTTGATGGAATCCCCGACCCATTCGTGAGGGGTGGCAAAATTGCCCTTTTCCTTCAACTGGCCAGGCCCGACAATGGAACGGTTCATTCC
This sequence comes from Saprospiraceae bacterium, assembly GCA_041748995.1. GTDB lineage: Bacteria > Bacteroidota > Bacteroidia > Chitinophagales > Saprospiraceae > JABDMH01. The sequence continues at coordinate 4,094 of JBGTCB010000061.1, forward strand.
CAGCTTATTAAAAATCCGTTCCTGTACATTTTGGGTCCAGCTTTTTCCTGTCACTGTTTTTATAAGTTCTCCCGCGGTGATGTACATTAAATTAGAATATCCGAAGCCGGAACGAAAAGGAAAAGCCTGAGGCAGATACCGGATTCTCCGGATCATTTCTTCGGCATTAAAGTCTGACTGGTACCAGATAACATCACCACTGAAGGTGCCCAGGCCTACCCGATGGGAGAGGAGATCCCTGACTGTCACCTGAGTGCTTAGATAGGGATCATAAATTTCAAAATATGGGAGGTAGTCCTGGACCTTGTCATCCCAGGCCAACTTCCCTTCCTGTACGAGCATGGCAATGATAGCCGTGGTAAATGCTTTTGAATTGGAGGCAATAGCATAGAGAGTCTGACCATCCGGAAGTAAATCCTTCCCGGTTTCTTTCGTTCCATAGGCCTTATCGAAAATCAACTCACCATCCTGTACGATGCCTACTGCCATTGATGGAACTCCCCAATCATCAACCATATTCTGAAAATACCGGTCAATCTTTCCCAAATCTGACGAAGACTGAGCTCCTATTGGATAGAAAGTACAGGTCAGAATGAACAGGAGGAAAAGTTGCTTGATTTTCATCTTTTTTTCGCTAAATTAAGATTCCTCCGGAAAAATCTCGCTGTGTATACCAAGCCGGAATATGGACTCCACCTGCTCGTATACTTGCCACGGCCAAAAATTTTCAACAGCCTTCAGGGATTACTCACACGTCCTCTTCCAGCTCATCTACCAACTCCAGCACCCAGTTTATAACTTTTGGGCTGAGGTATTTGGAGATGCCGGCTTTTCGTGAAGCACTTTGCAGAATGTTTATGTTTTTAAAGCCCATATTTCTTTCGGTAGCCAGGTTGATGTAATGATCCCACTCTCTGTGGGTGATGCTATCGAAATTGGCTCTCATGATATCGAGGTCGGTAGGATCGTTGATGTCGTATTTTGGCATTGGCTTGAATGATTGCTTATCTGACTGATTTCAGTAGTGATGTTTATAGTGCTTTCTTATGCAAGATAGGACTCGCCCCCGGTATTAATTCAGAATAAAAAGTCGACTTCACTAATGACCTATGTAGTGACACGGCAGTTTTCAGTTGAAATCCTATCCTTCTGATGAAATTTTGATGTTTTGTTTAACATTTATATAAAAAGATTAAACAAAACAGAACCGGGACCGTTTCATCAGTATATTTTTTTAAACAACAATCAAACAAAGTAAATTATGAAAAAGAACGTATCAGTTCTGTTCAGTCTCCTTTTCGGTCTGTTTTTCACAACCGTCCAAGCGCAGGATAAAAACATTGTCGAACTTGCCATGGGAACGGAATCTTTATCCACGCTGGTCACTGCGGTCAAAGCTGCCGGTCTGGTAGAGACGTTAACCAGTTCAGGCCCATTCACCGTTTTTGCTCCTACGAATGAGGCATTTGCTGCTTTGCCTTCCGGAACACTGGAAACCCTGCTGAAACCGGAAAATAAGCAGATGCTCATTGACGTGCTGACTTATCATGTTGTACCTGCAAAGGTCATGTCGTCTGATTTGTCCGATGGACAGATGGCTGCGACGGTGCAAGGTGAAAGTATCACTGTGGATTTAAGTGATGGTGTAATGATCAGCGGTGCCAAAGTAGCGGCTGTTGATATCAAAGCCTCAAACGGAGTTGTTCTTGTGATCAATCAAGTTATTTTACCCCCATCGATGTTGTAAGAATTATAGGCAGAAATTCATGAGGGCCCTCGGAATATGACCGGGGGCTTTTTTTATACATAGTTTCTTTCCACTAAAAAGTAAAATCCGCGACTACCGGTAAATGATCTGATAAGTATTGGGTCGTATCATTGGCGATAATGGCAGCCCTTCGCACGTTGGATTTCAGATTTTCATTAATGAAAATATAATCCAGCCTTCGCAGATCACCATGCTGACCTTCCTGTTGCACCAGACCGGGAAAAGAACCGGTAAAAGGATAATTTTCCGGTCGGTGTGATAATTCCAGATCAATCAAACCCCAGTCGGTTATTTTTTGTATAGCAGTATAGTCTAATTTTCCATTTTTTAGATTTTTGGCCTGATGGATACTATCCAAATGCCGAAAAAATACCTCCAGTCGACCGTGTCTGTAGTAACTACTGTCTTCCGGAGAAAATGTGTTAAAATCTCCCGCCAGGATTACCCGACTGTCTTCGGGAAGCGTCGAAATATTTTCCAGCAACTGATCAACTTCGCGATGCCGGAACTCCCAATTGCTGGGATGCAAATGAATGACATAAATATAAATACCCTGAATTTTAACCCGGATCAATCCATGGTGAAATCCATCTGTATAGCGATGAATATCATCCATAGGAAATCGCGAAGTAATACCGGTAGGAAATCCATCTTCTTTTAGTAATAAAGTATAGTCATGTCCCCAATATGCAGCATCCTGAGCTAACTGTTCCGGATTATATTCATTCAATTCCTGCAGTGAAACGATATCGGGATTTTGGTTTTTTATCCAGTCCAGCCAGTCTTGTTTCCGTTGCGGGATTTTAGTGAAGCCATAGTAAACATTATGGGTTATTAGCCGTAAAGTATCATCGGAGGTACCTGAATTCTCTTTCTTATCAGAGCATGAACTCAGAAATATCAGGAAGGAGAGGAGATAGAACATCGGTTTCATCCCCTTAATGTATGACTTTATTTAGATTCGGATTAACTGTTTTTTATAGGAGGTTAAACACGAAGATCCTTATCTTGACCACCATAATACTAAGCAATCAACAATGAATCATTACAGGATCGCAGTTATTAATGGCGATGGAATAGGACATGAGATCGTACCGTCAAGCATGCAGGTCTTGAGAGCTCTTAGTACCCGATTTGGCTTTGGTCTGGAAACAGTGAGTTTCCCTTTTGGTGCCGGGTACTATCTGCAATCCGGTCACTTTATGCCTGACGATGGCCTGGAACAACTAAAAAAATTTGATGCTATTTTTTTTGGAGCGGTAGGATTACCTCAGGTGGATGACCGGCTGCCCTTTAAAGAGTTCACCAATAGAGTTCGCACGGCCTTTAAGCAATATATCAACTATCGACCGGTGCGCATTTTCGATGGAATAGACAGTCCGCTTCGGTCCAAATCGGGCCAGGATATTGACTTTGTCATCATTCGTGAAAATAATGAAGGGGAGTTTGTTCAGAGCGGTCGCCAGCTATATCCGGATGAAGCGGAGGGTCTCGCAATCGACACGAGTATCTTTACCCGGAAGGGAATTGAGAGGGTAGCTCACTATGGTTTCAAACTAGCTCAAAAACGAAGGCATGTGTTGACCAATATTACCAAATCAAACACCCTGATCTATACCCTGTCTTATTGGGATAAGGTCATCGAAGAAGTATCAAGCCAGTACCCGGATGTTCGATACCAAAAGATGTATGTAGATGCAGCCTGTGCTAACTTTGTACTCCATCCGGAATATTTTGATGTTATTCTGACCACAAACATGATTGGCGATATTCTCAGTGATCTGGGAGGAGCGATCATGGGTGGTTTGGGATTAGGTGGTAGTGGCAATATCAATCCTGAAAAAGAGTTTCCAGGTATGTTTGAACCGATTCATGGTTCGGCCCCGGATATAGCCGGCCGCAACATGGCCAATCCGATCGGTCAATTATGGTCTGGAGCCCTGATGCTAGACGATCTTGGAGAACATGATGCGTCGGTGCATTTGATGGAGACGCTAGACAGGGTCACTCAGGCAGGTGATTTAACGGCGGACCTGGGTGGTCAGGCTACTACGACGGAGCTAATTGACCGGGTGTTGCGGGAAATACAATAATTATCAGGTATGAAAATAGGAAAGAAGGACCTCCGGTGGATTGACTTGACCCTCGACTATGATGATCAGATCAGTGGTTATCAATCCAGCATAACCAATGATCTGGTCAGGGATGGCTGGAATGCCCGCGATCTACATATTTATTCACATGCCGGTACCCATATGGATGCACCATTCCATTTTGGAGTCAGTTCACAGACCATCGATCAGATACCCCTGGAGCAGTTCATGGGGAGAGCCTGGGTGGTGGATGTTCATATCATCAAAACGGGCCAGCTCCTGAAAAAGTCACTGGTGAAGAAATTAACTAAGTGGCGAGCGGGAGATAGTCTTTTGATAAGATCAGGTTGGAGTAATCTGGTTGGACATTCATTATATAGAGATGCATTACCCCGCATTAGCAAAGGTCTGGCTAAATGGTGTGTTAGTAAAAAAGTTAAAATGCTGGGGGTTGAAGGTCCCTCAGTCGCCGATGTAAATAATCTACCTGAAGTCACGAATATCCATGAGATTCTTTTAGGTGGAAATGTGACGATTATTGAAGGGATCACCAACTTGTATGCTTTGCAAAGAAAGCAGGTTTATCTAATTGCACTGCCCCTGAAAATAAAGGATGGAGATGGTGCTCCAGCACGGGTCATTGCCCTGGAGAAGAGGAGAAGTAGATGATTCCTGATAGATGAACTGGGTTTTGCCTGGTTTCTTCTTTTATTTAGTGAACTCTTGTATTTCATATACATAACTTGAATATGCTTTTTCGTGTAAGGTATTTTGTGGTGTTGGGAATGTTTTTGCTATCTCTATTACTTTACATTGATCGTATTTGTATTTCCGTAGCCAAAGATGCAGTGGCTTCCGATCTCAATTTAAGCGATAAAGCTATGGGGTGGGTGCTTTCCATTTTTGCCCTGGGATATGCCTTATTTCAAGTGCCAAGTGGTATGTTGGCTGATCGCTTTGGACCCCGCCGTATTTTAACTTCGATTGTAGCTTTTTGGTCAGCCCTGACTGCTTTGACCGGAGCTGCCTGGAATTTTATTTCTCTGCTGGTCATCCGTTTCTTTTTTGGTGCAGGTGAAGCCGGTGCATTTCCTGCCATGTCCAGGGCGATATTTTCCTGGATACCTTTGAAGGAACGGGGATTGGTCATAGGACTTAACTTTTCGGGATCCCGGATAGGGGCAGCATTTGCCCTGCCATTTGTAGCCTGGATGATCGAATACTACGAGTGGAGAACTGCCTTTGTTATACTGGGAGTCATTGGTATTATCTGGTCCGTTGCCTGGTGGTTTCTTTTCCGGGATACTCCCGAAAAACACCCGGCTATCTCTAAGAAAGAGAGATTGGAAATTGAACAATGGCGACAAAATCCGGAAAAAACCGGAATGGAGCCACTGAGCTTTCAACAAATGAAAAAATCACGGAATATTTGGCTAGTCGTCATGCAGTATTTCTGTAGTAATTTTACTTTCTTTTTTGCTCTGACCTGGCTTTTTCCCTATTTAAAGTCAAAATACAACCTGGATGCAATGGAAGCAGGCTGGTATTCCATCGCTCCTTTTTTGGCCGGTGCTCTGGGCAACTGGATCGCAGGTTGGCAGGTGGATTCCTTGTATAAGAGAGGAAAATGGAATAAGTCGCGTCAATGGCCGGCAATCGCAGGTTTTGGTCTGGCTGCTTTTGGTTTGATGGCTTCATTAATGATGGATACGCCCCTGGGTGCTGTCTTTATGCTGAGTATAGCCATCTTTGGTGCGGATATGACGCTGCCTCCATCCTGGGCTTTATGCGTTGACATTGGAAAAGAAAATACCGGAGCAGTGTCCGGAACGATGAACATGGCGGGTAACCTGGGCTCTTTTCTCACCGCACTGGCATTTCCCTATCTCACCGATTGGTTAGGGTCAGTCAATTATTTTTTTTATTGTGCGGCTTTGCTCAATGTGACCGCTATCCTGATGTGGATCGGAATTAAAGCTGACAAGGGTCTTACATATTGAAAACTCCTATATGACTTACTTGCTAATTTTAATTGATATTAAAAAAGATAACATCTTAAAATTTGTATTTCAATGAATGTTGTTTGCATTGGCGCGGGATATTTTGCAGAATTTCATGTAGAAGCATGGTTGAGAATGCCGGAAATAAGTGAGGTGATTATCTGCGATCAGGATATTAAAAAAGCTGAATTACTGGCGAGAAAATTTGACATAAAAAAGATTTTTAGCAATACGGATGATTTATTTTCCCACATTACAGTAGATTTAATTGATATCATTACGCCACCCGATACCCATTTTTCCTTGATTTCTGCTCTATCACCAAAATGCAAAACGATTATATGTCAAAAGCCACTGGCACCTACTTTGGAGGAATCAGTCCGGATTGTAAAATTGGCAGAGAAAAATGCATGTCAGCTTTTGATTCATGAGAACTTTCGCTTTCAACCATGGCATCAGAAGATCAAAGAAATAATAATGGGTAATTTGATTGGTGGGAAACTACATACCCTGGAATTAAGTGTGAGCCTGGGTGATGGCTGGGCAGAAAATGCTTATCTCAACAGACAACCTTATTTTCGTCAAATGCCCAGATTTTTTATCTATGAAACCGGTATCCACTATATTGATGTGTTCCGGTTTTTAGCCGGTGAGATTAAAAGTGTTTTTGCCCGGTTAAAGAGATTAAACAAGGGCATCCAAGGTGAAGATTTTGCAATCGTTATTTTTGAATTTGAAAATGGTACTACCGGATTGCTCCATGCAAACCGATTTAATGAACCAGCATCAGGAGATCCGAGGTACACCTTTGGCGAAATGCGTATTGATGCAACCGGGGGCACTGTCTGGTTGAATAATCAGGGAAATATCCTATTGAAGCATTTGGGCAGAGAACTTCAAACTATAGACTACGCTCATTATAATTTAAATTTTGCCGGTGACTGTGTTTATGTCACCCAGCGAAATATTCTGGATCAAATCCTGGGAATTGATAAATACCATAATTCCGGATTTAATTATTTAAGGAATATAGCCGTGCAGGAAGCGGCTTATCTAAGTGCTGATACCGGGGTACCTGTCGAGGTAGATTATTCGATGTTAGATGAGTTGTGAGTTATGGGTTATGAGTTATGAGTTATCAGTACTGATTATTAATATTGGGTGCTGACCTGATATTACGCAACTTGATGGTCTATATCTGAGGTATATGAAGAAGATGGAGAACTCAAGTAAAAGTACGGGAAGCAAGGGTAGAGTGGTTACATTGGACTCATGATCCTGCCAGAAAGACCATCCGTACGCCAGAAATACACGCTACAGGTTTAATGAAGGAGAAAATAAAGGGCACCTCTAAACACCTTTGAAATTAGGCAAATTCAAAAAGAACCAAGCGAGACGAGGCATCGTGAAGGAGCTTAGCCGGAGCTAAGTGACTGAGGGATAACGAAGTATCGAGCCGGTTATTTTTGAATAGCTTATTGTAAATAAGCGGTTGACAATTGAAC
>JBGTCB010000062.1:0-5130 GCA_041748995.1 Saprospiraceae bacterium
TCTGGTGGTACGGTAGGTTTTATGCCGGTGTTTTTAATTTGTAAATGATGATCGTCCAAAGCAATATCCACCGAACCACCCTTAATATTGTGCTTTATTGAATTGTTGATGAGATTGTTCAGGAGGATAGACCCCAGGTGAGTATTGAGATTAGCCTTAACACCCGGTTTGATGTCATGGGATAGCTTAAGATCTTTCATCCCGAAGAACTCATTAAAATTCTCCAGGGTTTCTGAAAGCATTTCGCTAAGATCTGTTTTTTCACCTACGGCAAACTCTTTGTTTTCAATTTTAGTCAACAACGATAAACTCTGGCCCAGTTGAGAAAGCTTTTTTAAGGATTTTTGCGCAGAGGTTACTAGTCTGAATTGTTCTTCAGTGAGACTATCGCTATCGGTCAGAAGATCAAGTTTGCCGGAAGCGATGGCCAATGGAGTTTGCATTTCATGCGATGCATTTTCACTAAATTTTTTCAAAACCTGGTACTCATTCTGGGCACGTCCGGCCATCTCAATGAGAATCTGGTTGAGTTGCCTGAATTCAGATGTACTGGTACGGGGAAGTTGCAAAGGAGAAGGATCCTGTACCTTAAAATTTCGAATACGCTTTAAGGTCTCTTTAAATGGTCCCAGAAGGTTACGGGACATTAGGAAAGTGCCGGCAATCATCACCAGAGTGAAGAGAGCAAATAGTTTGGTGATGATTTGTACGACACTTTCGTAGATATCTGAATCTTCAATAATCACGTCAATCATGACTATTTCGAAAAATTTTCCCGCTACATTTTTAGTTACATGAAGTTTACGCATCATCTCCAGTTGATTCAAATGGGGATGCATAGCCAATGTATCGGAGAAGTTGGGGGTGGTGTCAAGAGGTATATAATCTAATTCACGTACCTGAAGCTGGTTCGTGTTAAACCGTTGTTCAAGCGTATAACCTCTCTCAACTGCTCTCTGCAGTCGATACTCAATAATTTTAAGCGAGTTGGCCAGATAGTAATCCGTCTCCTTGGCAATTTCTTCCGATATCTGGCGATAGGTGACAACTCCGCCAATACTGAACACAACCGTGGCAATCACCAGATAGTACAATATCGTTTTGACTGTCAGATTCATGCTGTGTGTTCCTTAAACCGATAACCCATACCATAGACGTTGGTTAGATAATCTTCAGCTCCCGCTGTGGTCAATTTTTTACGTAAGTTCTTGATATGTTGATAGACAAAATCAAAGGAATCCATGAAATCGACATGATCGCCCCACAGATGCTCTGCAATAGTTTGTTTGGTTAGTACCCGGTTTTTGTTTGCAATCAAATACATCAGCAGTTCATATTCCTCCCGGGTCAGGATGACCAACTCGTCATGAACGAATACTTCCTGGGTATCCGGATCAATCTTTATTTCGTTAAATTCGATATTCTGTTTTCCATCGAAATGTCGCCGTCGATAAATCGATTTTATCCGGGAATTGAGTTCACTTAGGTGGAACGGTTTGGTAAGATAATCATCAGCACCCAAATCCAGACCTTCTACTTTGTCACCTAAGGAATTTTTTGCAGAAACGATGACAACCCCCATATTGGAACGAGCATCCCGAACTAACCTTCGCAAAACTTCCATTCCGGAGCCGTCTGGCAACATCAAATCAAGCAATAAAATATCGTATTGAAAACCTGCTAATTTATACTCAGCTTCTTTAATCGAATACACCACCTCACAGAGATGACCTTCCTTGGTGAGGTATTGAGAGACGTTTTCCGCCAGATCCCGATTGTCTTCCACCAGAAGCAGTTTCATACGACAAAAGTAGATGCAAAATCTGAAGATACTTTGAAGTACCTAAACCCCAAATAAAAGCTGGGCTTTAAAAATACTCATTAAAATCTTGGGAGAATTGGATCAATAGCCTAAATTTGCAGGCCGTTTAAGAAAATGCCTCCTTAGCTCAGCTGGTTAGAGCGGCGGACTGTTAATCCGTAGGTCCAAGGTTCAAGTCCTTGAGGAGGCGCTTTGACAGGAACAAACCTCAGTCTTTACTGGGGTTTTTTCTTTTCCGGTGGTGGCATACCGAATTTTGATTGCTTTTTATACAATGTACGGTATTTCGAGATTTGGATATGATAGTTTTAACCCCAGGGAAGATGTATTTAGGGACCACCAACATAGTCAGGTACTATAGGATGATCGGAGGAGATACTGGAACTTGTTGATTTCATAGACATCTTTGGTAAGACGGTTCAGTTACATCATAGTACTGGCAGGATTTAGTGATTTATATTGCCATAAACTACTAGCTTCAGGAAAATTTCTGTAACAATGAGAATCTTAGGCATTTTATCGATTTTGTTTTTTTCTGGAATGAGTATGTTTGCCCAAAACAAGCTTGAAGTTGAAGGTAAGGCAAAGATAACAGTGATGGACACGGTGACTAACGTTTCTTCAAATGTAGTAAGACAATCTGATGGCACGCTGGCACTGCGCCAATACAAAATAGGCGATTTTACCCAGGGAGGTATTGTATTTTGGGTGGATGAAACTGGAGAGCATGGGTTGGCATGTGACACCGCAGATATAAGTTCAGGAATACCATGGAATAACGGAGTTTATAAAGTGACCAATGCCAGGGGAGATGGAGCAGGCTCCGGAGAAATGAATACGATGTTAATAGTCGCACAGCAAACAATAGATAATATTGCTGGCACCTTTGCGGCATTAATATGTGCCAACTTAGTAAGGGGCCTTTATGGTGATTGGTATCTTCCTTCTAAAGTGGAACTGAACTTGATGTATCAAAACAAAGCACTAATCGATGCGGCTGCCATAGCTCATGGAGGGAGTGCTTTTACTAGCGGGTTCTTTTGGAGTTCGACGGAGGACGATGATGACAGCGCATGGGCTCATAACTTCTTCAATGGCTTTGTGAGCTTAGGTGATAAGGCCAGTTTCCTTGATGTTCGGGCTGTTCGGGCTTTTTAATACTGACGTTCACGAAGGTCGGTCCGCCACAAGCCAATTAACTATTAACCGCGAAACGGTCGAATTTCAAAAATAATGGCATTATACTATGATTTGCCGGTGTTGACGGATGTCTACCAATTGATTTTAAAGCTGTTCGAGTAACAACAGATTTTCCAAAAGAATACAAATACACTAGGACCAGACCTTAAACGTGACGGTATCCGATTGGTAAGGAGTATTTACAGAGCTAATAAAGAAAAGATAAGCGTAAATATCTTGTGCACAGAATGGTTTCACTATATACTTTGCCTGGATGAGTCATAGCCGAGGATTGAATTAAAGGAAACCGCCTCAGTGCCTCTAGTGCAAACTGATATAGTCTTTTGTTCATAAAGGGCTATATTATATTTATTGTCGAGGAGATGAGTGTTACCAATATAGTCAAGAAAGCACCCCTGTTATCTACTTCTGATTTAGGAATGTAAAGACATTTAGTGCTTTCTTAACCCCAAGTTATCTATATCAACCAACATCGGCAAAAGACAAATAGCCCTTTGTTGTAATGGTCAGATGATCCATCGACTTGATGTCCACCAGGTCACCGGCCAACTTGATTTATTGGTTAGTTGTAAATCCTTAATTGATGGCTTGAGTTTACCGCTTGGATAATTATGCGCTAGTATTATCGACAATGCAGCTGCTTTCAAGGCAATAGCAAAAATCAACCGAACATCGGCGACCGTAGAAGAGATTCCGCCTTTTGATAAACTAATATACCCAATCAACGAAATCCCGGAATTATCGCCTTATCGGTATAGGGTTACCTTCCAAGTCGGTCATTATCCTTATCTTTCTCAACTGATAATCTGGACATGACTAAACTGATTTACTTTGCGTTCTTATTGACAAGTCTGACAATATTGGCTTGCAAGATGGAGGTAAATGATCCATTACCTGACAAAGATCAGTCAAACAATGAAATTCCGGAATATCTTCCTTTTGACAGTTTAATACTGACGGACCTTTCTGACTTTCAGACCACTGGTGATAACTGGTCTGTAGCCGGTGCTGTCTGGTCTGACTATCAGGAAAGCCACCTCCTACAAACTCAGGATGGTACCGGTGTTCTTGTTAACATCCCTTCCACTGAACACAGCCAGAACATTGCCACTAAATTTGAACATGGGGATCTGGAAATCCGGTTTGAAGCAATGATACCTAAAGGGTCAAACTCAGGCGTTTATTTTCAGGGACGTTATGAGGTACAATTATTTGACAGCTGGGGTGTGGAGAGTCCAACATTTTCGGATCTGGGAGGAATTTATCAACGTTGGGATGAAACCAGGCCGGAAGGCCGGAAGGGTTATGAGGGAGTCTCTCCCATCCTCAATGCAGGAACTGCACCAGGTCTCTGGCAACGCTTTCATATTCTCTTTAGAGCTCCCAGATTTGACCAAACCGGTCAGAAAATCAGCAATGCCAGATTTGAGTTTGTCTACCTGAATGACCAGTTGATCCATGAAAATGTGGAAGTCTCCGGACCCACCCGTGCCCATCAGGAAACAGGTGAGGCAGCACGAGGACCCCTTTATTTTCAGGGAGACCATGGCCCGGTTGCTTTCCGTAATATCCATTACAAAAGTTATGGACTTGACACCTTAGTTTTATCTGATCTCTCCTTCCAGCTCTATGAAGGAAAATATAACCATATTCCAGATTTCGACACTTTGACACCGGCAAATAGTGGGACGGTCGATTATTTTAATTTGGATTCCGTGACAGCTTTGAGCGAAGGTTTCGCAGTAGTTTTTGAAGGCAACCTCCTGGTACCTGCTGAGGGTATGTACCTCTTTGAAACAACCATCGATGATGGTGGAGACCTTTTTATTGATTCTCAACTAGTTGTCCATAACCAAGGTGAACCTGGCAGGGGCATCGAAAGAGGCCTGGTCCATCTTACTAAAGGTAGTCACCTCTTGAAAATGACTTTTTATCAGGATGTGTGGTCAAGTACATTATTGGTATATTATGAAGGTCCGGGTATATCCCGTAGATCTATTGGCTCCCTTCGGAAAAAAGCAGGATGGGAAATCGCCAGGGAAAATCAACTTCCCCTGATTCTGGAGAAACCGGATACGCCAGCATTACTGCGCAGCTTTGTCATGGTA
>JBGTCB010000063.1:0-1624 GCA_041748995.1 Saprospiraceae bacterium
GGTTTATAACTTTTGAATCCGGATATTTCTTTAGCATGTGTCTCACCAGATGGCTCCCGATAAATCCCGCTCCTCCGGTGATCAGAATGGTTTTGTATTCTCTTTTAGTCATCCCTATACAACTCTTTTAAAGTATTCTAAAGTACGTCGCAGTCCTTCTTCACGGGGGATCGTGGGCTGCCAATTTAAGATCTCCCGGGCCCGGGTAATGTCCGGTTGTCTTACCTTTGGATCATCAACGGGCAATTCCTTGTAACTCAGGGTTGAGGTAGTGGTTTCTACCATCCCGATAATTTCCATTGCCAGTTGTTTGACGGTGATCTCGGCTGGGTTTCCAATATTAACCGGAAAGTGGTACGCAGAGTGCAGAAGTCGAAAAATTCCTTCCATCAGGTCATCGACATAACAAAAAGATCGCGTCTGCATTCCGTCACCAAAAATCGTGATTGGTTCATCTCGTAAGACCTGACCCATAAATGCCGGGAGGGCACGACCATCATCCAGTCGCATCCTGGGTCCGTAGGTATTAAAGATTCGGGCGATTCTTGTCTCCAGGCCGTGGGCATTATGATAGGCCATGGTGATTGCTTCCTGAAATCGCTTCGCTTCATCGTAGACTCCTCTGGGTCCGACGGGATTTACATTTCCCCAGTAATCCTCTCTTTGAGGATGCTCCAGAGGGTCTCCATAGACTTCGGAGGTAGAGGCAATTAAAATCCTGGACTTTTTTTCCCGGGCGAGACCTAGCAGATTATGGGTACCCAATGAACCAACTTTCAGTGTCTGAATAGGCATCTTGAGATAATCGATCGGACTGGCCGGAGAAGCAAAATGCAAGATGTAATCCAGCTGTCCGGGAACATGGACAAATTTCGAAACATCATGGTGATAAAAATCAAAATCAGCATGACGAAAAAGATGTTCGATATTGCTCAAAGAACCGGTCAGTAAATTATCCATGCCTACTACATGATAACCCTCTGCAATAAACCGGTCACATAAATGCGAGCCTAAGAATCCGGCTGCTCCTGTAATAAGTACTCTCTTCAATGTGGGATGATTAATCTGGTTTCGGCTGGTAAAGGTAATAAATGGCAGCTTTCAAAGTCAGAAACGACGAGAACGGCTGCGATCTCTTTACAAAAAACCTGATCCCTGAACTTTTAGGGTAAGTTGGATATTTAAAAAGCTTCCGGCTCTTTCACAAGTGTGAAATACGATGTGAGTCCCGGACGGGTACAAAAATGCATTACATTTGTGATTGTGAAGATCAGAGTACTAAGCATTTGTCTGGCGGCAACCTGCCTGATCATCTCAGGCCGAAGTTTCAGCCAGACATCAGATTCTCTTAAAAGTGTTGTGATCCTGGCGCCGCACTATGGTGCAGGTTTTCCACTGGCGGACCTCAAAGACCGTTTTGGCAATCACTTTAACTTTGGTGCGACAGTATCCTGGCTTTCTAAAAAGAATCTTTATCTCGGCATTAATTATTCAAACTTTTTTGGCAATCGGGTAAAGGAAGATGTCCTTTCCAATTTGCGAACTATTGAAGGGGGTATTATCGGTAGCGATATGCAGTTTGCCAGTGTTGCATTGCGAGAACGGGGACAAACTTTTTATCTGG
>JBGTCB010000064.1:0-4387 GCA_041748995.1 Saprospiraceae bacterium
TGACAACCGCAAATTCAGTGCCCGTCTCTCTATTTAGTTCCTGGTATGCTTGTTCGGCTTCCGGGACAGTAGTCGCTAATATTCCTCTCTGAATCGCTACTCCATAACCTTTAATCAGTTCTTTACCCTGGTATTCGTGCAAATTCATCTATGATAATTTTTGTGCAAATGTAGTTTTTTGCCCCCTCAATAAAGACAATGTTTGTGATAAAAATGAGCCGTCGTGGATTTTATCTGGTACAGATCATCACCAAAATGAAGATATTGCGATCAAAGCATGAATCGCACCCGGAATGTCATCAAAGATTTAGTTCGGTCAGGTTAATACGAAGACCAGTGGATCGTTGCTTCAAATATCTATGGGAGTGTAAGAATTACTGGATAGTAATTCTCTTGACAAGGTTTCCTTTTTCTGTAGAAATTCTAAGAAGATAGAGTCCGGAGGGAAGTTCATCGGTCGGAATCTGCTGAACACTGCTTCCTGGATTCACAAAAAGTTGCCTTCTCATCAACTGACCGCTCGTAGCATATACTTCCAGCTGGACAGTCAAAAGATCATTGAAATCAAAATCGATATTGATAAAAGACGTGCCTGAACCGACCAGGGTAGGATAAATCTCCAGCCTGTTGCTTTCGTTAATTTCGTCGACTGAAGTAACATCGTAGGTGCTGAAGGCCCCTGCTTCCGTAAATCCTTCACAAAACTGATAAGGATTATAAGGTTTGACTCTCCAATACCATTTTCGGTCAACCGGCAGATCACCAATGTTGATCGAATTACCTTCTACAATAAATTCATAATCAATGGTGACAAAAAAGCTGAATTTACTAATATTGACCAGGTAGTGGGTCGCATTCGGATGGTGATTCCATTGCAGATTGATACTCTGATAGTTTACCTGAGAATTAGGTTCCGGTGTCACAAAGGTCATGGGTTCGGATGACACAAGTCCGATTGGAATTGCGTTGGTTACAAAATGTCCTTTAGCTTGTTTGATATAGGCATGCATGGCATCCTGTTGCTCGTTGCTAAACTTTGACTGACAGGCATCTATAGAATAGGACATGAAATTTGATGCATCGGATCTGAAATCAATACCATAAGGGTCTTTCAAGGGAATAGTACTCTGAAAACTTCCGTTACAGTTCCAACCAAAACTCAGATAATCAGGTGATGTATCACAAAATCTGTCGCCGGCTTTTCTGCAATTGTTACCAAGTGCATTTTCAACAAATAAGGTATCTCTCCCACTAATACTATGAAAAAGCGGAGTACCTTCTGCGGCATCGTAAGTTTTACCTTCCCAGCCATAAAAAGTGTGGGGAAGCGATAACCAATGACCGACCTCATGGGTTAAAGTATGACCTGATCCTCCCATACAGTTTTTAATAACCACTATGGCATCCTCGCTTTGATGCCAGTATCCACAGGCATTGCTAGGTGCCTTGTTTGTAATAAAGGTATTGATAGTCAACTGTTTCTTATAAGTTCTCATCATCCGGCTACCATCCCCGAAATTCTCATGTTCATAGTACAAATCCCGGTTAATAATATTGATGGGTCCTTTGAGGTAAAACTGAATGCCATATGGTTCAAAATCTGCATTTAAGCGGCAGATGGATTCAAAAATGCGGAGGGTAGGGTAATGCCCGGTACCGTCAGTCTTACCCACACTATGTATGGTGATTGGTAGGTGTACAACTTCATTGCTACGTGCTTTAGGACGGTTTGGATTTTCCATATATCCTGCCAGCCATTCGGGATAGGCAGTATCCGTAGCACAAGGATTGTAATCATGGTCCTGAGCGGTGATCAGGAATGGCAGGGCCAACAATGACAAAATGAGAATTACCTTCAAAATAGTACGTTGTTCATGTCAAATTTAACAATAAGTCGCGAGATCTTAAACTAGTTTTGTTGAATTTAAGAGTTAGTTAACCCCTCAATACCACAAAACTTGCCAAAATCGAAGACTATGGAGGAATAACCTGAAATAAGATCACATTGTTGCAAAAATAGAGAAATATTCATATAGATAAATACTATCATATGAAAAAATCCATTTACCAGTTTTTTGATCCCTGCCGGTATCTCATTTGATTCAATAATTTCTACATTTGACTGATCAACTTTAAACGATCTGATATTTATGAGTAAAGTAACCGTTATAGGCGCCGGAAATGTTGGTGCCACCGTCGCTAATGTATTGGCGCACAGGGATTTTCTGAAGGAGGTAGTTTTATTGGATATCATGGGGGATGTAGCGAAAGGAAAAGCACTGGACACCTGGCAGCAGTCTCCGATAGACTACTATAGTACAAGCCTGACCGGGACAGATAATTATGAGCTCACCGCAGGTTCTGACGTCGTGGTGATCACAGCGGGCTTGCCCAGAAAACCTGGCATGACCAGGGACGACCTGATTTCCACAAATGCCAAAATCGTCACTTCGGTGACTAAATCCATCCTCCGGTATTCCGAAAGTCCGATAATTATCGTGGTTTCTAATCCACTCGATGTGATGACCTATGCTGCGCAAAAGGTCTCCGGGATGAGCCATCATAAGGTATTTGGCATGGCCGGTATATTGGACACCGCCAGATATCGTGCTTTTCTGGCGACCGCCTTAAATGTTTCTCCAAAAGATATTCAAGCTATTTTGATGGGTGGCCATGGTGATACGATGGTTCCTTTGCCTCGCTACACCACGGTGAGTGGCATTCCTGTCACGGAAATGATCGATGGCGATGAATTGACAGCTATCGTGGAGCGCACTAAGAACGGGGGAGGAGAGTTGGTAAAATTGATGGGTACCTCAGCATGGTATGCCCCGGGAGCAGCCGCAGCCCAGATGGTCGAAACCATTATTAAAGATGAGAAGAGAATTTTTCCATGTTGTGTGAAATTGACTGGTGAATATGGTATGAAAGATGTTTTTCTCGGGGTACCGGTCAAGTTGGGTAAGAACGGGATTGAAGAGATTATTGAACTGAAATTAAATGCTGAAGAAATGGAATTATTGAAGACTTCCGAAGGGCATGTCAGACAAGTCATGGATGTCTTTGATGGTATGAATTTATCATAATTTTTGCTGACAGCCTGTTGTGTTATTTTAGATATGTGGATTCTGTCCAGGGCATAGGATGACATCTGAACAATTCTTTAAAAATTCAGTTTATGATCAAAGAATGGCATCAAAAGTCAAGATTTCAAGTCAGGAGCTGGATTCGATATTCACCAATGCAGGAAAATCATTGTATCGGCTTTCGGTTGAATCGCCGGTAATGTTGGTCTTTCTCAGGCATCTTGGGTGCGTTTTTTGTCGCGAAGCTCTCAAGGATATTTCAGCTTACCGGAAAGCGATGGAAGAAACCTGCCAGAAGATTGTCCTGGTCCATATGGAATCGAATAATGTCGCAATACCATTTTTTACCAAGTATAACCTGGAAGGTTGTCTGCGGATTGAAGACCCAAACCAGAAACTCTATCAGCAGTTTGGTCTGGTCAGAGGGTCTTTTTCTCAGCTTTTTGGCTTTAAGACTATGGTGAGGGGCTTTCAGACCGGCATTTCATTGGACCAGTTCGGAGGGGCATCCTTTGGTGATGCATTTCAAATGCCTGGAATTTTCGTTATTCATAAAGGAAGGGTTGCAGCAGAATATGTCCATAAAAACGTTTCGGACCGGCCCAATTACGTAGAATTACTTGAGTGCTGTCTTGTTAAAGGTAATAATTGAACGATGATTGGTTGGCAATTTAGAGAATATAGCGATGATCGGGAGGGACAGACTCCATTTGAAAGATTGTTGTCCATATTTCAGGAATTACTTTTGTATACCTCCGGTGACGTTTCTGAAGCACTGGCCTGGTTGACGGAATTGGATAAGGAATATGAATTGACTACGGCAGACTATGGAATGGCAGAGTTTATTCAGGATTTGATCGATCAGGGTTACATCCGGCAAGCTGATTCAGATGGAGAGTTCAGACCAGCACATAAGATGGAGTTATCCCTGCGTCGAAAGGCTTTGGATGATGTATTTGGAACCATTCAAAAGTCGAAACGGGGAAATCATTCCACACAGCGACCGGGTAGGGGTGATGAATTTACCAGTGATATCCGGCCATACCAATTTGGAGACTCTCTGGAAAACCTGGCAATTTCAGAATCACTTAAGAATGCTCAGATCAATCATGGCCTGGACGAATTTGCCATGGATCAGGAAGATCTAGAAGTCCGTGAAACCTACTATCAGAGTCAGGTGAGCACTGTTTTAATGATCGATATTTCGCATTCAATGATCCTTTATGGAGAAGATCGTATTACCCCGGCCAAAAAAGTAGCCATGGCCCTTTCGGAATATATCACTACCCGTTTTCCCAAGG
>JBGTCB010000065.1:0-4020 GCA_041748995.1 Saprospiraceae bacterium
CTGGATACCTCACCAGGGAGATGATTTTACCTTTGCCGATATGGATAAGGCGGTGACGGTTTTCAACCGGGCCGGTAAGGAATTGGCCGATGCCGGTATTGCCCTGGTGTATCATCCACATGGCTATGAATTCAGGCCTTATGACGGGCCGGGTACCTTGTTTGACTACATGATGGAAAAGACTGATCCACGATATATTAATTTTCAGATGGACGTATTCTGGATCCGGAATCCCGGCCAGAATCCAGCAGCACTCTTGCGTAAATACCCCGGCCGGTTTCCCCTCACCCATCTTAAAGACCGGATGATCGGATCAATTGACAACCAACATGGCCGTCAGGACCGTGAACGGAATGTGGTGTTGGGCCTGGGTGATGTCAATATCGCCGAGGTAATGAAAGCCGCCCGGGAAACCGGGGTCAAATACCACCTGATCGAAGACGAATCCGCAAGGGCAATGGTACAGCTACCGATGCATCTGCAATACCTCCGTTCATTAAACTATGATGTACAAGCGGTGGAATTGTCGGTTTATGCCTTACGGAAAGCAATGCTCAGCGCTGATTCGCTGGCTTTGCATAATCTCACCTGCGAAGAGCTGACTTATGGTCATTCAAGTGGACTGACTGAAGATCAGAAAACATTTATTAGCAACCTGGTAAGCAAAAAGGTGGATTTTTCCTCCATCGAATTCCTCGATCAGGAAATTACCGTGAAAGGTGATGTGGCATGGGTACGACACACCTTTAAGGGTGAGATACTGGATAACGGCAATAAGAATGCCGTCAATCTGAAAAATTTACTGGTGTGGACGAAAGTCAACGGTATATGGAAACTGCTTGCAAGACAGGCGGTGAGAAGTTGACGCTGGTCTGATCTCCACGTTTTCACGGGGAATGCAGGTTTCACTCCACGTTTTTGGAACGATAGTGGATTAATATTACTGATCAGTCTTATAGAGGTCAATGTATTTTTTATCCAATTCCTCATTGTCTTTATATTTTACCCGCAATTCGGCCAGCTGTTTGGTCAGTTCAGTGACTACTTCGGCATAAGCGGGATCATCGTAAACACTCTTCATTTCATTTTTGTCTTTTTTCCGATCATATAATTCCCATTCATCGATATCATCATAAAAGTGGACCAATTTGTATTCTTCAGTGACAATACCATAATGCCGTTTGACCATGTGCACCGCCGGATATTCATAGTAATGATAATAGACCGCATCCCGGAAACCGGCAGTGTCTCCCTTAAATAGCGGAATTAGACTTTCACCTTGCATATCAGACGGTGGTGTGATTCCGGCTGCCTCCAGAAATGTTTGTGCATAATCCAGGTTTTGGACCATTTGTGTATTTTGAGTGGCAGGTTCAATGACCCCCGGCCAACGAATCAACAGGGGTGTTTTAAATGATTCATCATAAATAAACCGCTTATCAAACCAGCCGTGCTCTCCAAGGTAAAAACCCTGATCGGAGGTGTATACTACGATCGTATTTTCTGTCAGGTTATTGCGGTCCAGATAATCAAGCACCTGACCAACACCCTCATCGACAGCTGCGATACTACCCAGATAATCCTGCATATATCGTTGGTACCGCCAGCTCATGAGCTCTCTCTTTGACATGTTGGGGTAGTTCTTTTTAAATTCTTCATTCATAGGACCATATACTGCATCCCAGGCCTTTCTCTGGACGGGATTCTGTCGACCTACTTCCCGTTCGAAAGCCAGTTTATCCCAATCAGACGTTTCAGGGATTCCCAATTGGTCCATGACCTCCGGGTGGATTTTACTGTCACCCGCCCAGTTCATGTGATCCAGGAGGTTCATTTCCGCGTCATGAGCGGCCTGACCACGACCTTCATAGTCATCAAAAAGCGTCTCGGGTTCCGGAAAGGTTTTGTTTATATATTCCTTATAGTGCCGCTCAGCCGGCAACCATTCACGATGTGGAGCTTTGTGCAGATAAGCAAGAAAAAAAGGTTTGCTCGTATCCCGTTCCTCCTCTAACCAGTCGAGAGTCATCTCCGTGATGATATCGGTAGTGTAACCCTCCACCCGGATATTTCCTTCATTTTTAGTGATAAAATCGGGATTGTAATAGGTACCCTGACCGGGCAGGATGCGAAACTGATCAAAACCTTTTGGGCTATTACCAAAATGTAATTTTCCAAAAAGGGCAGTTTGATAACCGTTGTCCTGTAATATTTGGGGAAAAGTAATATTGGTCGTGTCAAATGGAAAACGATTGTCGATTTTTCCATTGAGATGGCTGTGTTTTCCCGTCAGGATCACTGCTCTTGAAGGTGCACAGATCGAGTTTGTAACACAGGCATTGGTAAATAACAAACCATCTCGGGCAATCCTGTCAATATTAGGAGTTTGAATAAGGTGATTACTATAAGCGCTGATGGCCTGATAGGCATGGTCATCAGACATGATAAATACAATATTAGGACGCCTGGGAGGCCCCGCCTTTTGTTCCGGTTGACAGGCAGGTAAGAGAATAGCAAAAACCAGGAGGACGGGAAAAAACCTCATAATCTGTAATTCTAGTTTGCCACTAAGTTAGAAAAATGAATCTAGATCGAATAGTTGAATCAGGTTTCAACTGACAGGCAGATATGGAAAATTAATTGATCGCCACAATATTATTTTTGTAAATTACCCAGGAGCCTGTTAGGGGCTTTTATTTCTTAATACATAATTAAACAAAGTAAATATGGATTGGTTACTCTACGTCATTATTGTTGGAGCTATTATTGGTTGGTTAGCCGGTATACTTATGAAAGGCAGTGGTTTTGGTCTGCTCGGAAATATCATTATCGGTATCCTGGGGGCAATAATCGGAGG
This sequence comes from Saprospiraceae bacterium, assembly GCA_041748995.1. GTDB lineage: Bacteria > Bacteroidota > Bacteroidia > Chitinophagales > Saprospiraceae > JABDMH01. The sequence goes on from JBGTCB010000065.1 coordinate 2,858, forward strand.
CTGGCTCACAGATGCTCTGAACATTAATATTGCATCCGGGATCACAGGCAATATTATTACGGGAATACTGGGTGCGATTGTCCTGATCTGGATTCTTGGCCTGGTCAGACGACGCTAGAAGTCTTTGTAAAAGGGGAATTTCGGAACGGGAATCCAGTAGAAGGTCCACTACAGTATTCTTCTGTACACTCGGGAAGATTGCAATGATGACAAGACTGGTCTTGCATCTGCCTGTCTGGCATATTGTGTTAACCCCATACTGGATTCCCGAAATCCTTACTTTCTGCGACCCGGTAATTTTTTCTTAAGTTTGACTGATCCAGCAAAAAGGAAAAACATGAAGAAATCCCGGCGAAAATTTCTGCAAAACTCAGCATCAGTACTGCCACTATTTGGTGTGGGTAACTCCTTCAGATCCTTCAGCAAGGTTCGGCCTCTGGTAGTCTCCACCTGGGATAGTGGGGTGGTCGCTAATGGTGGAGCCTGGCCGCTTTTGAGTCAGGGAGGAAAAGCCCTCGATGCTGTCGAGCAAGCTGGTATAGCTATTGAAAATCATCTCAGTTGCTGCGTGGGTTTAGGTGGTAATCCGGACCGGGATGGACATGTAACCCTCGATGCCTGCATCATGGACGAAAAAGCTAATTGCGGTTCGGTTGCATTTTTAGAACGCATTAAACATCCGGTTTCTCTAGCCCGAAAAGTGATGGAGGAAACCCCTCATATAATGCTGGTGGGTAGTGGTGCTCAGCAATTTGCGCTAGAACAGGGCTTCGAACTAGAACCGCAACAACTATCACCCGAAGCAGAAAGAGCCTATAAAAAATGGCTGTTGGAGGCAAATTATCAACCGATCATTAACATTGAACGGACTCAGAATAAAAAGAGCAAGGGTCCTTTTGCCCCGGGTATGTTTGACGATGGTTCTTTTAATCACGATACCATGGGAACGATTGCCATTGATAAACAGGGAGATTTATCCGGGATGTGTACGACTAGTGGCCTGGGATTTAAAATGAGAGGCCGGGTAGGAGATTCACCCATCATTGGTTCCGGATTATTCGTGGACAATGAAGTGGGGGCAGCTGTAGCTACCGGTCAGGGTGAGGAAATCATTCGTATCAGTGGATGTCATCTGGTGGTAGAGTTCATGCGAAATGGAGCAT
>JBGTCB010000066.1:0-8138 GCA_041748995.1 Saprospiraceae bacterium
CTCTCCAATAAATACCGCATCAAAGCAGCCAATTTAAGGGTGACATCTGAGGCTTGTTGATTTTGGTTTTGAGTGATGAGCCCATAGAGGTTGTTTAAGGTGTTGAATAAGAAATGAGGATTAACTTGAGCCTTGAATAAATCAAGTTCGGTTTTTAACTTCTTGTTCTCAATCTCCTTCAATTTCATCATTTTTTTCAGGTACTCGATAAGAAACTTGCCACCACTTGTAAGCAATAGAAAAAGAACCACATTGATGATCATTACAATAAACCTTGAAAGCCAATCCAATTGATCAAACTCCGACATCCAAAATGCGATGAGTAAAGCTGTAGCGATAACAAGAACAGAGACGAAACCTGCATAATGCCAGTACTTATTCCTAAACAAATAGCGAGGAATGAGCAAATAAAGGTTTATATAGGTTGCCATGCCAATGAAGCTAAAAAAGCCACCAAGAACGTAATAGTCTTCAAAATCCCAATCGCTCAGGTCGTTTTGCAGCAACACTACCATTAACAAGGCACCCCACCCTAAGAGATGGGGGATGATGCGGTATAACCTTTTCATTTCAATCATATCAATTTATCTGAAAACTTTTCCAAAGCCAGCGAGGTAAGGGGTGACTGTTTTTTATAAGGTGCGCTTTAGTGTTTTCCATTTATTCATAAAAGGGTTAAAATTTAAGGCACTGATTTCAATATCCCCGGGTATTTTATCTAATGACGCATTACCCTCCGCACATTGGTCTCTGGCTGCCGGTCTATCAGGTAGTTATACGGGTCAATACCTGCATCGCGCGGCTGTGCCGATACCCTGCGCACAAACGTGTTTTCAGATTCAGTAACATGAACCCGCTCATAATGCAGGGGTTCGCCCAGCCGAAGCCCGTTGGCCGGTCGTGCAAAGATACCGATATCTATGTAGTCATTCAGCGGCACAAGTGTTTGCAAACCCAGCGAATCAGCCCTGAACTTCTCGCTGATGGTGGTGAGGGTAACCACGTATTCATCGCCATCTTTCTCATACACAGCATCTACCACACGGTTGGAAAACAGGGTAATGGTTTCGAAAAGATCGTCAATCACATATTGCAACGAATCGGGGGTTACTTCGCGAAAAGCGCGCACAGCACTAATGGATGTGGGATAGGGTGGCTCCTGATAGGCGTATTGATCCAACAATGAGGCCAGTGCCTGATTTACCTTGTCTTCGCCAATCATCTCTTTGAGGTAATACATGGCAATGGAACCTTTGCTGTAGTGGATGTAACCCTGTTGTTCGGTTTTCATCAGTGGCCGTTCTGCCATACGCTCACTGCCCCTGCCGCGAAGATATCCATTCATTTCATGCCGCAGGAATTTGTGCATCTGATCGCGGCCATAGGCCTGTTCCATTACCATGAGGGCGCTGTATTGCGCAAAGGCTTCGCTGAGCATCTCTGCCCCCTGCATGCGGGCACCTACCAGTTGATGCGCCCACCACTGATGCGCCATTTCATGGGCCACCACATAAAACACCGGATCGATATCGCCGGGCTGCAAGTTTCTCAGGTCGCTGATAAAACCGATGGACTCACCATAGGGCATAGTGCCCGGAAAAGCCTGGGCAAAAGTGGAGTATCTCGGAAACTGAATAATACGCGCCTGATTATGATAATAAGGGCCAAAATTCTCAGTGAAATACTCCAATGAGTGACGAAGACTTGCCAGCATATTGGGCACGTTCATGGCATGACGAGCCACATGATACACTTCTAAATCCACATCGTTCCATTTCTCTCTGGCCACTTCAAACTTAGCAGAAATAAAGGAATAAAAATTCAGGGAAGGATGGTCGAGCGCATATTCAAAATAGCGGCGGTCACCCTCTGTCCACTCACGAATAAGGCTACCGGGAGCAATGGCAATCTGGTCGGCGGAGGTGCTGATTACCGATCTCATGGTCACCCAATCGGAATCGTCGCTGATGTAGTGGTTGCCACGGCTCACCAGGTCGTTCTCGTCTAATCGCGGCATGCGTTCACGCTCGGCAAGCCCAAGCTTGTTGCGCCTTGTTGGACTGCTGATTTCGGCCATGGCAAGGTAGCCAATGAATGGCATAACGTCCCAGTTGTTGAAAAAAGTTCCGTTTTGGATAAGGGAAGTAAAAGATACTTCATTCTCGAAGCCGCAGGTAACGATGGATGACTGCACTTTCACATCTAAAGTATCGCCCGGTTGCATGGGTGTATTCAGAAGATAGATTCGGTAACCCAAACGGCTATCATCCAGCAGCAAATCAGCATCCTCAATGTGGATAGTTACATTTTCTGATGGCACAGAAACCGGCAGTGTAAAATGCAGTGAATCAATGGCTACTTCGGTTTTATTTACGATTTGTGCATTTACTTTTACAAACAGGTCGCGTTCATAAGTATAAATGTCGATTTCATAATCAAAGGACACCCAACGGGGCTGAGGAATTCCCTGGAAATGTTTGTAGGTAAGCTCATAATCCTTCTGTATGCGTTCCGCTTGTTTGGAGGACTGATAAGTGTTGAGTACAGCAGTGTTGTAATAGATCCATCCTGCCATTAATAAGAATGCAGCCAGCAAAACTAAAGCAGGCACTCTGGCTTTGGCAATGCGTGTGCGGGCTTCGGCAAGCCTGATTTTTATGCTTTGCTGGTGGCCTCGTGCGAAAAAGGCATACACCCCTACCATTAACAACGCGCTGAACAACATCCAGTAAAGGTTAAACCAAACCATTCCGGTAATAAAAGGGCCGTAGCTGTTCATATCCGAAAAAATGGACGTTGGGCGATTCCCAAGCAGAAACATATTGAATTCGGAACGTAAAGCCTGTGGTATGGCCGCAATGGCAATGATCAAAGCTATGAAAGCAAAATAACCAATGTAGCGGTTGTTTACTAAATAATGAATCAGCAGGGCAGCCACCGTGTAATGGGCAAACATAAGCATATCGGAGATCAGCAGTTCCACCACATATACCTGCCAATCAATCTGCGGATAGCCATAGGCAAGCTGAGCAATCATTCCCACTAACATCACTACAAACTGCACCACAAACAGGGCTATCATCATGGCCGTAAACTTCGACAAAAGCACCGAAGCGGAGGGAACAGCACTGGCATCAATGATGTCGTTGATTTTTGCATCCCGCTCCTTCCATACCAGTACACCGGTGTAAAAAATGATGATGGCAAACATAAACATAGAGAAGCTCGCTCCTATTCTATCCACTACGGCATAAGAGGTGGGATACACTGATGTGCCATATAAATCGCTGAAAAATGTCAGGTTTGCTATCATATTGATCAGACCAATAATCACGATAATGATAAAGGTCGCATTGCGTATAACAGACCGGGTTTGAAACCAAGTCATCTGCCGGAAGGCTGAAAAAGAAAACACCCCGCCTGCCAGCTCTGAAAAGGTTTTGAAGGTTTCAAAAGTTGGTACGGCTTCTTGTTCTTCTTCAATGTTGGCAAGTTTCTTCCCTTTAACTTTCCGCTCTTTTGGGGTAAAGGAAAACCGGTAATAGAGGACGGCCATAAGCCCCGAGGCCAGTCCAAACCAAAGCAATCGGTTCCATAATAGCCAGCCAGCAAAGGGGGCGGTCATGGAGTTTTGCTCTTCAATGGTCATATATTTGGAAATCAGATCTAATGCCTGCAAACCGAAAGGATCAATGAGTGCTGCCAGCCATTCGTTGTCGAGGTTGGAAGCCATTACGCCTCCTATGGAAACCACCACCAATATCACCATGGCCCCCACAAAGGAAACGATTACGCTGCGAAAGGTAACGGCCAGTCCGTAAATAATCACACCCAGAATAAGGGTGTTGGCCAATCCGAAAACCAGGAACGTTTCTAAGTGGCTGCTCCAGAGTATAGCACCAAAGCGGTCGGTGTTTGCCCAGGGCAACAAGGGTGCAATCAACATACCCAAACTCACACCCAGGACAGGAATGAAGCTGATGGTAACGGCGCCAAAAAATTTCCCGAAAAAATAATCCCTTTCTTTGATGGGGGAAGAAAAGACCAGTGCAGACATACCGCTGCTGATGTCGCGGTTGGCCGTTGAATTGAGAAAAGCAGTAATCATCAGCAGGGTAATGATGCTGATGGTGGCGTATAGATCTTGTATGGCTTTGGGGGAATTGGTATTGACCGTATCAGCAGTTGATCCGCCAATGGTAACAAACTCCGATGAAGCTGCCAGGGCAACCATAAGGGTGATCACGCCAAAGAATATCCACAACATGGGGCGGCGGATCCAGTATGATAGTTCGTATTGAATGAATGTCCACATAGTTAACCTCCGCTTTTAAATAAGTTGATGCAATTTACTGAAATACACATCTTCGAGGGTCCCTTCTGTGGGCGAGAAACCGTTCTCAGGCTTGCTGTCGGCTAAAATATGCACCTGCGGCTTTCCGGCCACCAGCTTGGAGCTGATCACATTAAAGTTTTCTTTCACTTGCGTTAGCTGCTCTTTTTCCACCTGCTTTTCAAAAACTTTTCCCTGGATAAGGTCTAAGGCATCGTTGGTGGTTCCATGATAAAGCACTTTTCCCTCATTAAGTATGGCCATGTTTGTGCAAAGCTCTCGCACATCCTGTACTATGTGCGTGGAGAGAATCACGATGGTTTCTTCACCGATTTCGCTGAGGATATTGTAGAAGCGATTGCGTTCTCCCGGATCGAGGCCGGCTGTGGGTTCATCCACAATCACCAGTTTCGGATTACCGATAAGGCATTGTGCAATGCCAAAGCGCTGGCGCATTCCACCCGAATAGCTGCTTACGGCCTTTTTGCGGTGTTCGTAGAGGTTTACTTTTTGCAAAAGGTAATCTACAAGCTCTTTACGTTCATTTTTACTGTGATACCCTTTGAGGGTAGCCAGATGATCCAGCAATACCAGTGCTGATACCTTGGGATAAACGCCAAATTCCTGAGGCAGATAACCCAGGATTCTTCTTACTGCGTCTTTTTCTTTGAGTACGTCAAGCTGATCCAGAAAAGCCTCACCGCTATCCGCTTCCTGCAGCGTGGCCAAAGTGCGCATAAGGGTTGATTTTCCGGCGCCATTGGGTCCCAACAGGCCAAACATGCCTGTGCCGATGTGCAGGGTTACATTGTCTAAAGCTTTTACGCCATTGGCGTATTGCTTGGTGAGGTTGGAGATATTGAGGTGCATGATTATTGTCTGATAAATTTTTATTGGTTGAACAACAAGCCAAAATTCTGAATAAGAAGTACCCTTCCTAAATTATATTGATGAATTTTGAGAAAAATCGTGTGAAATCGTTTTTTTCTTATGCAAGTCGGGTTTTTATCATTATTGCTGCCAACGTGCCGCAGCTACCCGTCAGGGCAGAAAATTGAAGCATAAACCTTTTAAAAACCAAGATGATGAACAAAGTAAAGAATGAAGTGGAACCGAATAACCCTGCCTTGCGGGTAGGTGCTGTTAGCAAATCGTTGCCCGACCATTACGCAGGTCAATTAAACACCGCGCGAATTAAGACATACAGATTATTGCATGAACAGTACAACTTGGAAGAAGGGACGGTAGAGACATCTTCTGCAAAGGGGCAGATTGGTATAAGGAGCAGTGTCAGAAGGGCAATGTTTGCTAACATTGGCATATAACCAACGCTATTGAGGTTATCCTTGCTTCGTACGCAAGTTTTATTCATGTTATTCTTAAAATATTGAGGATAAAATGAAGAAATCGGAATTAATATCAAAGTACGAACATCAGCTTACGCTAAAGAATTATAGTGAGAATACACTTAAAGCTTATCTGAATGGATTGAATATTTTCCTTCAGTATCTCAGCTTAAATCAGATCCCTGAAGTTTCATCAAAAGAATTGGACCTATTCTTTCATTATTGTAAAAAGGAGCTGGGTTACAGTTACTCCATGATGAAGCAATTGCTGGCTTCCGTTAAGTTTTTATATGAAGAGGTTTTAAATGAGAGTATTGATTTTGATTTCAACATCAAAATGAAAAAGCCCAGTAGAATTCCGGTAGTACTTTCGGTTCAAGAAGTAGAGAGGTTCTGAATTCATTTACAAATCTAAAGCATAAGGCCATTTTCACAATTATCTATTTGGCAGGTCTACGAATTGGGGAACTTCTGAATCTGAAAATCAGAGATATTGACTCCGACCACTTGCAAATCCAAATACACCAAGGGAAGGGACAAAAAGATCGGTATTCACTTTTATCCCAAAAAGTACTTCATCTGCTTCGAGAATATGTAAGTGAATATAAACCTAAAGAATATCTCTTTGAAGGGCAGTATGATGGTAAATACTCGGCTTCATCCATTCAGACACTGATGCGAAAACACAAGAAGATATGCGGGATTAAGAAAAAAGCTACGCCCCATACACTACGGCATAGTTTTGCAACCCACTTACTTGATAATGGAACAGATACAAGATTCATTCAGGAGTTACTGGGACACAAACATATATCAACAACACAAATTTACACGCACGTGTCATCTCGGACTCTGAAAGATGTGCAAAGCCCAATTGAAAAACTAAAGCTGTAAGTAGCTTATCCAATTTCCTGATGTTGGGATAGCCTTATAACGGTTTGGCGGCTAAGCGGCGTGAAAATTATGAACATTAAAAAAGCAAAATATTATGAATAATAACACTGATTTTGAAACTATCGCGGACACGTCCGCAGGAAATGCTTGTTATCCTGCCATTCGGCCACGGAAAATATATGTTGCCAGCTCATGGCGGAACCCATTGCAAAGTGAAATAGTCCAAGCGCTTATCACAGATGCTCATGATGTATATGATTTTAAAAATCCACGCCCCGCTGATAATGGATTTGCATGGTCTGAAATTGATCCTGACTGGCAAGAGTGGACCGCAAAACAATACGTAGAAGCTCTTGATCACCCACTCGCAAAACAAGGCTTTGCATCTGATTTCAATGCGATGAAATGGGCTGATACATTTGTGTTGGTTCTTCCTTGCGGACGATCTGCACACCTTGAGCTTGGTTGGGCGGTTGGATCTGGGAAACAAACCCTCATACTAACCCGTGATGGTGAAGAACCTGAACTGATGGCCAAAATGTGCGATCACATATGCACTTCGCTGGATGAATTGAGACGGGTGTTAGCAGGATAACGGTTTGGCATTTGTGCTGCGGGGCAACCAACTCAAAAGTCGAGCAACCATCGTGAACCCGTCAGCAGAAATTGCTGGTTATGTAACCGGTTCTGCTTCTTGGATTAAAATTTCAGCCGGAATGCCAAGCTTGCGATACAAGATTTTTATTTGTCGAAGAGAAAGTGATCGTTTACCGGACAAAATTTCACTCGCCCTGGACTTCGACCCCAATAGTTTAGCTAAATCTTTTTGCACCATTCCAAGCTGATCCATTCGAAATTTTATTGCTTCTACTGGTTTTGGAGCTTCAATAGGGAAGTGCTTTTTCTCGTATTCATCGACTAAAATGCCAAGAATTTCTAGTTCATCTCCTTCTTTCGTACCCGGTTTGGCATCAAAGATTTCTTCGATACGATCCAATGCTTTTTGATAATCGTTTTCGGTATGTATGGGTTGGATCTGCATAATTATGGTTCTGCTTTAAATTGTCGTTGCATCAATTTTGTCGTATTCAGCATGTGTACCTACAAAACGGATGAAAACCTGTCCATAGTCATAATTAATTTTGACTACTAACCGATAGTTATTGCCTTTGATGTTGAAAACCACCCGATTATCAGGAAGAATGCTGGCGTGTGGATATTTATTCTTTATATCAGAAGGTGATTCCCATTGAGAATTTTCTGCTTCAGAAAACCATGCCTTTAAAGCATTTTCGCTGTCCGAATGATTATTCCAAAACTCACGTAATGTCTTCCGGGCAAATACTCGCATAGATGAATATAGAAAGTTCCACTATTGGGAACAAGAGAAAAGATAGGTTACATAACGGTTTGGCATTTCTGCGGCGTGGCAATGAGTTCAGAAGTCGAGCAAAAAACGCTTGCACGTCAGCAGTAAATGCTTGTTGAACTAAGCCGCTATGCGGCAGGTTGCTTTCGGGCTCAAAACTCGTGAAAAAATTATCAGCGGGTCATAATATACCTCC
>JBGTCB010000067.1:0-1710 GCA_041748995.1 Saprospiraceae bacterium
ATAGCGCTGGTCGGTTGCTGGGTATTCCCCGGCATCGTGAGCCAGAGAAATGGCCAACTGCGCCACCTCGAGTTCAGTTAACGCACTTTTTTTGGCAATGTCCTCCACCACATGACGGTAATGATCCCGGGTAGAAAAATCCATGGCTGCATAAACACCGTCATGGTCTTCTCTCAGGGTTTGTTCAACTACACTGTGCGTCTCTACAAAATCACGCCAATCCATCATATCCAATAGACGCAAGCTGCCAATGCTGTTGCTTATCGATACCTGATCGGCTGCCTGTTTTTGGTTTTCCCCGTTCACCAACTCACTGGTACTTTGGCCTATTTCTGAAAGCTGGCGTTCTATCCAGATGAGTGCCAGGGCCAAATCAGGACCTTTACCCCGCAATTGGCGAGTAAATTCAGAAACAAAGGCGCTCACCATAGGCGGGTCAGAGCGGGCCATATCGGCAAGGAGGAGAATCAGGTTTTTAGGCTCATGTTCAGCCGTATCACTCATCTTTTGCGCCCAATAATCCGCCAGATTGCCATCCACTTTGTCCACGGCAATTCGTACGGCAACCCTTCTCAAATTTTCAATAAGCGCCAGCCGAAGCATGATAGGTATCGCCCACAACTCACCCAATTGCAAAACGGAAATGGACTGATATGACCGGATAAATCGGCTTAAACTTTCAATGTCGATTCTTCCGTCACTATGCGAAATGATGTGGAGTACAATGCTATAAACCCGGGGAAGTCCTGACGATGAGCTCTCCGAAATTTGCGGTAAATCTTCACTATAACGTTTTGGAAAATGAATTTTTGCAATACGAATATGCTCTTCGATCAAATAAAAATTATCGATGAGCCACTCGCCGGCAGGGGTTAAATGTTGCTTCTTTTTATTGGATTCCGTAAGCAGTTTACGAACTTCCTGTAAGATAATTTCATTGTCGGCCAAACGGATAAGTAAATGATCCTGAACCCTTGCAGTACTAAGAACGTGGTTGCCTGCAAGCGTGGCACCTAATCTTTCCATTTGGTGCGAACTGTATAATTCGGCTCTTAATGGCTCTTCATTTAAGTATATCTGATTGGAATTATTCGTTTGAAACGAGCCACGCAAATTAGAAATGAGTTCATGGGCATTTGGTGTCATCTTCATACTTTCGATGAAGTAAGGTAGCATGTACAGACCCCAACAGGTTTACACAAATAATACAAGAATTTACATAATTCCCACTTTATCCTCCCCTAAAAACGTATGAAAGACGCCGCAGTGTACATAAATTTCAGATAACATAGTATCTTCGACTCACCAAATTATGAAGAGAAAACTACCTGCCTTAATCTGTGGGCTGCTTTTGTTTGCCTCAGCTGACGCTCAAATTGCCAAAGACCGCGTGGTCCTTATTGGTGTCGAAACCGATGCTCAGACACCATCCATCACGCTTAAATGGAACTATGTTTCCGGAATTACGGCATATACCATCTCACGCAAGTACCAGGATGACTGGAACTGGACTGTATTAAAAACTCTGGGTGCGGCTGACACGGTTTTTATTGATACTACCATCGAAAAAGGCAGGATATATGAATACATTGTGCAAAGGCAAATCAGTACTACCTATCTCTATGGTGCTGTTGCCACAGGCATTGAAGTGGGGGAAGTGCATTATCGCGGGGAGGTATTTATTGCTTTGGACAGTGCCTTAAATGCTGC
>JBGTCB010000068.1:0-2627 GCA_041748995.1 Saprospiraceae bacterium
ATCCTGTTATATCACAGGATCATGGTCAACAAGCTAAGATCCATATTGCAGAGAACTTCCATATTGAACGAACCATTCGGGAAACCAAAGCTCTTTTTAAATCATTGGCACCAGATAACCAGGTAATCTGAATCACGTACCTTCCGCTGGCGTCTAGTTTGATATTTGAAAATCAAAAAAAAAGTCCGGTTCTTTACCGGACTTCCTTCATTTCAGAATTGCGTTATCTATTACCGGGTAAATAAAATCTCCCGGTATTTTGTCAATGGCCAGAGTTCATCATCGACCAATAATTCCAGTTTATCACAGTGGTACCTGATTTCCTCAAAATAGGGTTTTACCTTGTGACAATAAGCATCCGCCTTCTTATCGGGATCCGTAATCGCATTTGCCTTTTTACGCTCTTCAATCATGGCATCTACCTTCGATTTGATTTCTGCAATGTGTGTTGAAATCTGAGTGATTATATCCATTTGTTCCGCAGCAAGTTTCTGGAAATTCCGGGCAAATATCTCTTTCAATCCCCGCACATTTTCAATCAGCGTATTTTGATATCGGACAGCAGTCGGAATTACATGATTGCGTACGATATCACCTAAAACCCTGCCTTCGATCTGAATTCTCTTGGCATATTCTTCGATTTCAATTTCATGCCTTGCCTTCACTTCTACTGCACTTAAAATACCCATTTCTTCGAACAACTTTATGGAATCACTGGAAATTTTGACTTTCAGTGCTTCAGGAGTTGTTTTATTGTTGGATAATTTACGTTTTTTTGCATCTTTCTGCCACGCTTCGCTGTAGCCGTCACCTTCAAAACGGATAACTTTCGACGATTTAATATAATCTTTCAAAACTGTCAGAATAGCCTCATCCTTTTTCAGTTTATTCTTCTTGATTAAATCTTCGACATTTTCACGGAAATCTTTTAGTTGTTTGGCTACAATAGTATTTAAAACGGTCATGGGATTTGCGCAATTGGCAGAACTCCCTACCGCTCTGAATTCAAATTTATTTCCTGTAAATGCAAAAGGAGATGTGCGGTTACGATCCGTATTATCAAGTAATATTTCCGGAATTTTACCGACAACATTCAGCGTATCAATAATTTTCTTATCCGAGTCTGATTTGCTATTTTCTATATCGTCCAATACCAATGAAAGTTGTTTACCCACAAATACGGAAATAATCGCCGGAGGAGCTTCATTAGCACCTAACCGATGATCATTGGCAGCGGAAGCAATTGAACCTCTCAGCAATTCTTCATAACGATGAACAGCTTTAATGGTATTAACGAAGAAAGTCAGAAATTGTAAATTGCTTTTCGGTGAATTACCGGGAGCCAGTAAATTAACTCCTGTATCGGTGGCCATGGACCAGTTGTTGTGCTTCCCGGATCCGTTAATTCCGGCAAATGGTTTTTCGTGAAGTAGTACTTTGAGATTGTGTGCAGAGGCAACTTTGCCCATGATATCCATCAAGAGTGAATTATGATCAACGGCAAGATTGACCTCCTCAAAGATCGGGGCAAGCTCAAATTGATTTGGTGCCACTTCGTTGTGCCTGGTTTTTACCGGGATTCCCAATTTCATACACTCAATTTCCAGTTCTCTCATGAAAGCCATTGCCCGATTGGGGATGGATCCAAAATAGTGGTCTTCTAATTGTTGTCCTTTAGCGGAAGAATGACCTAACAATGTTCGTCCGGCTAAAACTAAGTCCGGCCGGGAATTTGCCAATGACTTGTCGACGAGAAAATATTCCTGTTCCCAACCTAAGGTGGCTATAACCTTCTTGACATCCTTGTCAAAGAACTGGGCAACCTGAGTGGCCTCCTGATCAACGGCCTGAAGAGCACGGAGAAGGGGTGTTTTATAGTCCAATGCTTCGCCAGTATAGGAAACAAATACAGTTGGAATACAAAGTGTGGTTCCATAAACAAAAGCCGGTGAGGTTGGATCCCATGCGGTATAACCTCTGGCTTCGAAAGTATTGCGAATTCCTCCGGAGGGAAAACTGGATGCATCGGGTTCCTGTTGGGTCAGTTGACTGCCTCCAAATTTTTCCATAGCACCCTCAGCATCCGGCTCAAAAAAGGCATCATGTTTTTCAGCAGTACCCCCTGTCAAAGGCTGAAACCAGTGTGTGTAGTGGGTAGCTCCTTTTGAAAGTGCCCAGTCTCTCATACCTGCGGCCACCTGATCAGCAATTTTTCGATCAATCTTACTTCCCTGTTCGATTGCATCAAGCACACTTTTATATGCTTCTTTGGTAAGAAATTGTCGCATTTTACCTTTGTGAAAGACATTAGCTCCAAAAAGTTGAGAGCGTTGTCCTTCTTCAATGACTGCGACGGGTCGTCTGTTCATGGCCTCTGATAAAGCCTTAAATCGTAGTGTAGACATAGATATAGAATATGATTTTATGAAGTCGGTCAAGTTACAAAAAAACATATAGAAGCAGCTGTCTCGTGTGTTCCAGGATAACAAATTCTATTTGCAGTTACAAATTTCAAAAAGTATCCTCCACGGTGCTATCGAAATGGTAAGAATTGACTCTGTTTTGTTGATATATTTGAAAAACGGTTAAGTTTGAACTTTTCCGGTAAGAGAGATCCCTTTAATGTA
>JBGTCB010000069.1:0-11551 GCA_041748995.1 Saprospiraceae bacterium
GATAAAACAGGATGTGTATAGTAAAAGTAAATGGCATCCGCTATCGCTCCGGGATCTCTGGGTGGTATTACCAAACCGCATTCCTGATGAACCACCAGACCTTTATTACCGTAGATATCGGTTATGATCGGAGCCACACCCATGCTCATGGCTTCAATGACTGATTTCGTAGTAGCCTCTCCCCCGATCGAGGGTAAAACAAAAGCATGACAGGACGACAGAATGTTGAGAACATCTTTTCTCCAACCGGTCGCATGTATCCGTCCTGCCATTGGACTATTTGTGATTTGTCGTTGCAAAGATCCCCTGGTCATATCCCGGCCAATCAATAATAGGTGCAGATTAGGCATCTCTTTTGCAATATTTGTTGCTTCCAATAAATACGTTATCCCCTTAAATCGACGGGCATTGGCCATACAAGCCACCACAAAGGCATCCTGTGGTATATTAAAGACCCGCAAATCAAAGGGAGCTACATTTTTATACCAGACTGGATCGTGTCCTTTATTAATCGTAATAGCCTTATCCTTATTGAAAAACTTCTGCTGGTACAGGAGATCCTTAATAGAATCCGCCAGACAAACTACCATGTCAACTCTTGGATTCAGGTATTTAAAATAGGCCGCAGGATCATACCAATGTATATTGCCCGTATATCCACGATATAAAACGACTTTTACAGATAGCGTACGAGCGGCAAAAATTCCGTTTATAATAGCCTGACTATTAAATAAATAGAGAATATCAATTTGATCCTCTGCAATAATTTTTATAAGATATTTAATAAAAATACGATCGTATTTTTTCTCCGGATGATTCAACTGCACGGGAATTCCATTTTCAATAAACGCATGCTCGAATTCTGTATCGGGGAAAGTAATTATGCGAATATCGACACCCTGTCTTTTTAAACCGATCATTAATTCAGCCTCCGGCCGGCATGCCTGTGTATCTCTATAGTCGCTAATTACTAGTACCCGCACTTTCGTTGATTGCTGATTTTTAGTTGCCGACTCATGACAGCTGATTCCTGATTTTAATTTTCCGCTTAGTAGTTGCTCACAACTGCCATCTCAACTTCCCTTAAAAAAGACTCCAGACGGATAAGCGGATTACTGGGTGGCAAAGTCTCCAAAGGTATATATCCCTTGTATTTTCCTCTTTTGATCAGAGCAATAAGTTTATTAATATCTGTAGGTTCCGATATACCATTCCGGTAGACATTTTCCTTTATCTGCCAGGTTCTTGCGTATGGTATGAGGCTTTCAATTTGTTCATAAGGATCACCATTTCGCAATGATCCTATATCGAGGTTGAGGCCAAACCAGGGTGAATCAATCTGATCTAGCACAAATTTCACTTCCTCCATCGTCTTTAAGGCATCGAAGTGATTTTGCAGGGTAATAATTACACCATGATCTTTTCCAAAGTCAATACAGGGATACAAGGCGTCTAAAATCCATTTTTGCACCTCCTGTACGTTTACCCCTTCCGGTAATCTATTGCCGGCAAATACCCTGATTACCGGAGCATCTAATTTGGCCGCTACTTCAATCCACCTGCGGGTAAAATCCACCTGCCTGTCTCTTTCATTTTTATCAGGCAAGGCAAAATCGTTTCTTATGCCAGTCCCACTGATTGCCATGCCATTAGTAAATGCGGTGTGTTTTATCTTATAAATATGGGAATCCGACGGCACCTGAGGATATCCGGTAAAATAATACCCGGTGGGATCCACCGCATCAAATCCCAGTTCACCGCAAAATTCAATCACCCGCTCAAGAGTCATAATGCCATCTGTCAATATTTGATTAAATGAATATATGTTGCAGCTGGTTTTCAATTTATAGTCCCGAATTAAAGTATCCCAAAATAGGGGTAGGGAACTACCGGTGACTAAAGCAGAAAAACCGGCATTTTTTATAAAATTTCTCCTTAACATAATATTACTTTAATTACTTTAATTACAAGATAGTGAAATTCATTCAACTTAAATCTGTAACAAAGATGATATTAACACCTACAGGCAATCTGAACAAATAAAAATGCGAAACAGCACATCAGGAGGTTCGCCAACCTTCGCCCTGAAACCGTCCGGTGGACAAGTCTTTTCTGCAGATGATTTCCTCTGTCAGTTTGGTTATCTTCGTATTTAAAACCACTAATTTGAAAGCAATTGTATGCCAGCAACCTGGTGAATTAAAGTGGATTGAGTTACCGGAACCGATAATAAATCCGGGTGAAGTTTTATTAAAAATCAAATATGTTGGTATCTGTGGTACCGATTTACATGCCTATGCGGGCAACCAGCCTTACTTCACCTATCCCCGAATTTTAGGCCATGAACTTGCTGCGGAGGTCGTTGAATTACATCAGCAGGCCAATACCGACCTGAAACCGGGAGAAACAGTAGTGGTCATTCCCTATAAATACTGTCGACATTGTTTTGCTTGTCGCCATGGAAAAACAAATTGTTGTACATCACTCAATGTTCTTGGGGTACACAGCGACGGGGGAATGCAGGAATTTATTTCACACCCGCCGGAACTCCTGCTGAGAGCACCAGGACTTAATAACCCCGAAAAATCGATCGTTGAACCCCTCAGCATCGGAACACATGCCGTGGATCGAGCCGGTATTCATCCTGATGACTGGATCATCGTATCGGGTTGCGGGCCAATTGGCATCGGTATACTCTGGGCCGCTCAGGCAAAAAGCAACCGCATAATCGCTTTGGACATTGATGCAGTCCGGCTGAACTTTTGTAAAAAGTATTTTGCTGTCGAACATACGATAATGGTCAATGATCAAACTATAGAGAAAATCAGAGAAATTACGGGAGGTAACATGGCACAGGCAGTATTTGATGCAACCGGTCTGAAAATCCCTATGCAAAAAGCCGTTGATTATTTGTCACCGGGAGGAGAATATATACTGGTAGGGTTGAACCGGGGTGACCTGACCTTCAATCATCCATCGATGCATGCAAGAGAACTGTCTATTCTTTGCAGCAGAAATGCCACTCTTTCCGATTTTGAAAAAGTCATCAGCAGAATGCAAAAACAGGAATTTCCTTCGGATTCTTACATTACACATTCCGAAAAATCTTCCGCGATCCTGACCCGTTTTGATTATTGGAAAAATCCTGCAAATCAGGTAATAAAAGTAATGACCGAATGGTAGGACGATTTTCTGTAATTCTTTCAAATATTGCTTGCCACGATTTGCAACATATTCATTCTGTGAAATAATAAACGATTAAAGATCCAGGATATGAGGTATTTAGCTGTTATTATCATTCTTTCCTTTTTTGCTTGCCAGGAACCGGAAAAAGCCGGGACTTCCAAACCGAATTTTCTTTTTCTTTTTGCCGATGACCAGACATTTGATGCCATCCATGCCTTGGGAAATACCCAGATCATAACACCCCATCTGGATCAGTTGGTTAAAGATGGATTTACCTTTACCCATACGTTCAACCAGGGTTCCTGGAGTGGTGCAGTGTGTGTAGTAAGCCGGGCAATGCTGGCTTCCGGAAGGTATATATATCATGCCCGGGAAGATCTGATGAAAGTACCACTCTGGGGTCAGGTTATGGGGGAAGGTGGTTACCGGACCTTCCTTACCGGCAAATGGCACAACGGATCTGAAACCGCACTTAAAAGTTTTCAGAACGGTAAAGCAGTAGGAGCCGGCATGTATGAAACCAAAGGCGGGGTCGGAGGGCCTGGTTATTATCGACCGGTTCCCGGATCGGATAATTACTGGTCTCCCCACGATACTACCTTATCAGGTCATTGGTCACCAGTTTTCTATGACATCGTACCGTCAGAAACCGGATCGGTCAAAACGGAAGAATACACGGTTCACCAACATACATCTGAAGTCTATGCCAACCATGCTATCGACTTTATTGAACAACTGGCAGTCCAAAATGATAAACCTTTCTTCATGTATGTGGCCTTTAATGCACCCCATGACCCCCGTCAATCACCCAAAAAATATGTAGATCAGTATCCCGTGGATGATATCATACTACCGGCCTCCTTTCTACCGGAACATCCTTTTGATCAGGGTGAGAAAATGACTTTGAGAGATGAAATCCTTGCCCCGATTCCTCGCACTCAACATGCAGTCAGAACTCATTTGCAGGAATATTATGCTATCATTTCGCATATGGATGATCAGATCGGACGTATTCTTGAGGCTCTCAGAAAAAGTGGAAAATATGAAAACACTTACATCATCTTTACGGCTGATCACGGCCTGGCCGTAGGGCAACATGGATTATTGGGAAAGCAAAATCAATACGATCACAGCATACGGGCACCTTTCATAGTGGTTGGCCCGGATATTCCAATCAATCAGAAGTCGGATGCACTCATCTATTTACAGAGCATCTTTCCGACTACCTGTGAACTGGCCGGCATACCGGTACCCGAAACAGTCGAATTCAGAAGCCTCCTGCCTTTAATCCTGGAAAAGACGTCAGGAGAGGAGTCTATTTTTGGATCCTATAAAGATTTTCAGCGAATGATCCGGACGAGAAACCACAAACTCATCCTCTATCCTGAGATTGGTAAAAAGCAACTTTTTGATGTAATAGCGGATCCCCTGGAGATGAAAGATCTCTCTACATCAGCAGGCAATGAGGAAATAGTACAGTCGTTATATAACCAGCTTATACAGCTTCAGCAGCAAGTGGGTGATACCCTGGTGCTACGGGAATTCAACTGAAGCTGCGGTGCTAAACGATTGTTCTCAAAAATGATGGTTAATAAATTCTTGCCACCTCTTCTACTTCTGTTAATTCTTGGCAGTCCGCTGTACAGTCAGATGTTCTCTGATAATTTTGAAGAGGACCTTTCCAACTGGACAATTCTGGAGGGTCTTGCGGAAATTCAGGGAGCCAACGAATTCAACTTTGGAAGTGCGGTCAGGTTATATCGTCGAAATCTTCCAACCGGGGCTCAAACGACGCTAATACACAACACCTTCCAGGATAATTTTGGAATTTACGAAGTGGCGTGTTATGCAGATGGTCCACTATCCGATGTTCAGTTCATATTTCAGTATATCGATGATCAGAATTATTATCGACTTTCGTGCAACCCACGAGATACTGACAACCCATTGCTAATGATCTGGAAAATCGTGGACGGTGATTATACTCTTTTAGATAGTATCGGACCAGTGGTCGGCTTAAATCGCTGGTTTATGTTGCGGGTAGAACGTTATTGTGACGGATCGATTGATATCTATATTGATGACGATCTAAAGATTGCGGTCAACGATCGGTCCCTGCTTCAGCCAGGCACTATCGGACTGGCAGCCTGGGCTGAATCAACTTATTTTGATGCACTGACCTTTCAATCAAAAGATTCTGATATTATAGTGGAACTGGACGAATATATCTGTAGTGGCACGTTTTATGAACTGGCAGATAACCGGTACAATGAATCCGGATTTTACGCGGACACCTTACAAACAGCCCAGGGCTGCGACAGTATTATTCGACTCCAACTCACCATCGTACCTCACTATCTGGTCACAGACCGGGACACCATATGTTCCCACGAATTCAGGGTATTTGGAGGTGATACGCTTCGCACCAGTGGACGATACAATGATGCGTTTCAGTCTATCCATGGATGTGATAGCCTGGTAGAGTTAAACCTTATTGCGCTGGGTGGAGACACCATATCGTCAGACAGTACCTTGTGTGATGGCCAATTTATTGTTTTTAATTCCGACACG
Organism: Saprospiraceae bacterium; assembly: GCA_041748995.1. GTDB lineage: Bacteria > Bacteroidota > Bacteroidia > Chitinophagales > Saprospiraceae > JABDMH01. Next base: position 5,758 of record JBGTCB010000069.1, read on the forward strand.
ATTTTTGAATCAGGAAGTTATTATGATTCCGTATTTGCGGATGATGGATGTTTTGGTATTTTCCAATTAAATGTAAACACAGTAGAGGCACTAATAAGCCTCGGTGATGACCGGTCAGTCTGTTTTGAAGACACCCCGTTTATCCCGCTCAGGGCTACCGGATTTGATTCGGTAGCCTGGTTTGACGGACGAAATCAAGAGACAATTGCCATATCATCCTCTGGCATCTATTGGGTAGAAGTTTTTCTTGGTAATTGTTCCGCATCCGACACGGTTGAAATCTCTGAATTTTGTGAACCGAAAACTGAGGTTTATATCCCAAATGCTTTTTCGCCCAATAGTGACCAGCTTAATGATACATTCACAGTATCCGTTATTAAGCGTCCGGCGACATTTCTTATGCGCATTTTTAACCGCTGGGGAAGTCAACTTTTTGAATCAGACGATCAGGATATCGGCTGGGATGGCACTCTTCAGGGAAAAGCCGAACCGCCCGGAGTTTATGTTTATGTTATAGAGATGGATGGCACTCAGTTTTCCGGAACGGTCACTTTAATAAGGTAAATCATGTTTGTATGCTTCCATCGAAGAGGATACCATTCATATTGACTCCAGGCCGGGTTCCTGGTAATCAATGTAACTCCCTTCTGAATTTCTCCATAATTCCTTTAAAAAGGTGCGCTGTGGTTGGTGGAGTGTAAGACACGGCGTTGGCACCCGCATCAATCACCTGTCTGATTGTTTCATCACTTTTACCACCAGTGGCGATAATAGCGATATCCTGATCCAGGTCCCGGATACGTTTCACAATTTCAGCAGTCTTTTCTGCTCCGGATACATTAATAATATCGGCACCGCTTTCGATTCGACCTTTTAGATTCTCTCTTTCCGACACCACGGTGATGACTACCGGTATATCAATTTTCTTCTTTAACTTTTGGATTAAATCATTGGAGGCCGGTTTATTTAATACAACGCCCAGAGCACCTTGAAACTCTGCGTCCAGCGCCAGGTCAACAGACCTTTTTCCACCGGTAATACCTCCTCCTACTCCACAAAAAATCGGTTTGTCAGCAGCCAGGATCAGGGCATGTGAAATAAGAGGTTGTGGGGTAAACGGGTACACCGCAATGATTGCATTTGCATTACAATTTCTAATGATGGCGACATCTGTGCTGAAGATAAAAGACTTCAGGAGTTGACCAAAAACCCGAAAACCCGGGCAATCATTAATCACCTCAGGAACGAGAACAATGTTCTTGCGATATTTTCCATCATAATTTGGAGTTTTGTTCATTAACCCGGTAATATAATTAGGTCAGTCAGCCTACAAACATTGAACGATACAATCAAGCGGAAGGTATTCTTTTTTAATCACTTAAAATGGAAAGAATACTTCGGTCTGCGGCGTCAATTGATAGCCTGGATTCCCATAACATAGTAACTTTTTTCATCAATGACAGTTGATGTATTTATTGAACATAAAATTGAACTATTTATTAAGTTTACGGCCAAAAATCACCCTCCTGTATGGGAAGAGCATTTGAATATCGCAAGGCCAGAAAGTTTGCCCGATGGGCTCAGATGGCAAAAACCTTCACCCGGCTGGGAAAAGACATTGCAATTGCGGTAAAGGAAAGTGGGCCGGATCCTGAAACGAATCCCAGACTAAGGGCCATCATCCAAAATGCCAAAACTGCCAACATGCCCAAGGAAAACGTGGAAAGGGCTATTAAACGGGCAACGGATAAAGACACTTCCGACTATAAAGAAGTCGTACTGGAAGGTTATGCTCCCCACGGTATTGCCATCCTGGTGGAAGCACTCACAGATAATAACAATCGAACTGTTGCAAACATACGCAGCTATTTTAATAAATACGACGGAAGCCTCAGCACCTCCGGCTCAGTTGACTTTATGTTTGAGCGTAAATGCTTTTTTAAAATCAATCCAGGTGATGCCAATCAGGAAGAGCTGGAATTTGAATTGATTGACTATGGATGTGAAGAACTCTTCCCCGACGATGAAGATACCGTTTTGATTTACGGAAGCTTTGAAAGCTTTGGTTCTCTCCAGAAAGCCCTGGAGGATAGGTCTATTGAAATTGTTAGTTCCGGATTTGAAAGAATACCTACGCTAACCAAACAACTGACTCAGGAACAAACGGATGATGTTGATAAACTATTGGAACGGCTGGAAGAGGATGAAGATGTACAAAACGTTTATCATAACCTTCAATAATCGTTACTGGCAAAACATCAGCTTTTATTCTTTCATGCCTGAAATCCAGTCTCTGATTAACTGAACCCCTTCTTTATGGACTAATTTACGACCTAGTTCAGGCATCATAGCTCCCGGTTCCAGTGATTCCATCCTATATACGAGAATAGAAGCATCCGGATCTCCTGGTACGATATCATATAAATGCCCACCCGACCCTTTACCTGCCGATACCGGTGCTTTAAAAACACCCAAATTAAAAAGATTTGACTCATCGCTGGTCAAGTGAAGACCCGACACATTAGCTGGTCCATCAGATCGATGGCAGGTACCACAATTAACCTCCAGATATGCGAGTGCCCTATCGTGCAGATTCGCTTCCGGATCTGACCAGTCGGCCATTCTTAGTGTATCTCGCACCGGATCATACTCTTCTAAATAATTGAGTTCAGACCATGTCACCAGCTGATTTTTCACACCATTCTCATAGGTAAAATCACGATTCAGATTTTTTAAGACCGGACCGACAGGAACAATCTTCCGGTCCCTTTCGTGACAGCCTTTACATTGATTTTTATTGGGTATGACATAATCTATGGTAAATTCTTTTCCCTGATTATCAGTGGCAGTTATTTCTTTAAAATCACCTGCGATTTCCAGAAAGGCTTCCGATTGATCATCATTCCATATATACGTCAAAGGATCCCAACCCGATTTTCTTTTGACCAATAAACGTGTTTCCACTATTTTTCCCGGATCTCTTTCATTGTCCTGATAATAAAAATTTTTAATTAAAACCGTTCCATCTGCAAAGAGAAGATCCCCGGTTTCTCCAGCTTTTGCAGAAGATCCTGGTGGCATCCAGACGAATCGTGCCTTTTCCGAATAGTCAGAAAATAGAGGCGTGATCAGATCATAAGGTACTACCCGGTCATTGGGTAATAATTTATGTATGGGTGGTCGAAAAAAATGATATTCGGAAAGTGTCTCATAAGCCGGATCGTCCGGATAAACTTGTACCTCTTTCTCCTGATCTCCACAACCGGAAATTAGAATAATCCATACCACTGTCAGGATCTTTATTCTCAAATCTGTAATCCGTCTAGTTCCCAAATTTATTGATGATCTCACTTTAATGATGATCCGGTCTTCGAGGAATCAATTTAATATTAACAAGTTCTTTCGATGGATCAAAATTAACCGGAGGAATTTACTATCTCTGAATTTTACAGGACTAATATCTGATAATCGAATGAGTTACAGATTTCATAGTTCGGGACCGCTGACTTCAAAAGTGGTTGAGGTGCAGTCGAAATCGGAAATATCCTGTTCCATCAATTTTTTTAAATCAGAAATACTTTCAGCACTCTCAGCATTGAGATTCGTAAAGCGCAGATCCTCTCCATTATTCTGAAAACAAATTGGTACTATCGTGGCCGAATCTGTATCAAAAATACCGTCTATAATAATGTCCTGCGGTTTCCCTGGAAATAAAGCATTAACCATTTGACCAAATTCTTTCGATAGATCCGGAATGGTCTTTTTACGGCTAAAAGCGTTATCATGAATATAAATATTTTTATAATACGGATCAAAGCCATTTTTCATGTCAAATGGTCTTTCTGTAAAATACCAGCTGATCACCCCAAGTCCCAGAGTCTTATATCCGGTGATCTGATTATTGTATACCTCCACATCCCGGTGAGCAATAATTAACATCCCGCTACCAGGGGGTAATGTGGCTACCACCCCTCCTTCCGGAGCAAAGTTCTCGAAATTATTATCCCGGGAGATGTTATTATACACCTTCACCCGGGCTCCATTTGCCTGAGGTAAACCTGGCATATCAAATATCAAAATCCCACCAGTATTGTTTTCCGCGATATTATCATAGGCTTCGACATCACGGCTATTTTCAATCTCGATACCGGCTACATTGTGATGAGCCAGATTATTGCGCATGATCACCCGGTTTGACTGGCCTACATATATACCAGCGTCCGATGCGTAGGAGGCTTCACAGGCCTCGATCAACACATGTTCACAGGCTACCGGATAAATGCCATAACCTCCATTGCTCGATTTAGCTCCCTGAGTCCAGGTTGTATGTATGTCCCGGATCGTGATGAACCGGGAATCCTGAATTTTCAGAGCATCTCCCTCGGAGTCCTCAATGGTAAATCCCTCTAAAACGATGTGATCAGCCTTGATCAAGATCCCTTCGGCTCCATCTTTCTGCCCCAGAAAACTAAGAATAGACTTCTCCTTACCGGCACCTCTGATGGTAATGTAATCAATACCGTCAAGAGAGATCGAACGCTCGAAGTTGAACCGACCTTCCGGTATTTCTATGACACTGCCGCTATCAGCAAGGATTAATTGTTCCTGTAAAGTTCTGGCAAATCCATCATTGGTTTCGGGAGGTGGATCTTTAGATTTGCAGCTGGCAAGCCCTATGGTAATGAATAGCAGGAAGATGGAGCAGCGCATTCTCTAAAATTACATGATTGGCTGATAAAAATCAATGAGTATTTTCCAAAGTGCCAATTTGATTTTGAAGTTTCCGGGCTTTTCGTAATTTATGGATTGAAATAAAAGCCAACTTGTGTCTAAACCGATTAAAGTATTGCATGTCAGCGCTGAGTGTTATCCTGCCGCCAAGACAGGTGGCTTAGCTGATGTCGTTGGAGCTTTGCCGAAATATCAACAAAATGAAGTCATCCGGTCTGCTGTGGTCATACCCAGGTATGATCTACCATGGATCAACCAACAGGCATGGAAGGAGGTCTTCAGCGGTGGAGTGTGGATGGGTTACTATGATCAGCCTTTCAAAGTCTTTGAAATAGATGAAAACATACTTGGGTTCACCCTTTATGTGGTGGAGATTTTCGGCAAATTTGACCGCCCGGGTATCTATGCCGATCCCCATGGCAACTTCTATGGTGATGAAGCCGAAAGATTTATAACATTTCAAAAAGCAGTTTTACGCTGGTTGCAAAATGATCCTGATCGTCAACCGGAGATACTTCATTGTCACGATCATCATACCGGCCTGATCCCATTTATGATCAAGCACACACCAGAATTTCAAAATCTTGGCAGTATACCCACAGTTTTTACGATTCATAACGGTCGCTATCATGGTTCTTTTGGTTGGAATGCCCGATACCTCCTCCCTCATTTTGATGACTATCTGGGAGGTCTGCTTGAATGGAAAGGTGTCATTAATCCCTTAGCTGCTGCTATAAAGTGTTGTTGGAGACTGACAACCGTATCACGAGCATATCTTGAAGAACTTCGCTCAGATAGCAATGGTCTGGAGTGGTTGCTCCAACAGGAAAGTTTTAAATCAACTGGTATCCTAAACGGAATTGATACCGGGGTCTGGGATCCTTCCACGGATTCATCATTGCCGGTCAAACTCAAAAAGAGTATACCTTATTTTAAAAGAGAAAATAAAAACAGATTATTGGGAACATTTAATCTGGAAAAGGGGCTACCACTTTTCACTTTTATAGGACGATTTGCGCTGGAAAAAGGTGCTGATATCTTACCGGATCTGGTCTATCGGATT
>JBGTCB010000070.1:0-4804 GCA_041748995.1 Saprospiraceae bacterium
ATTCAGATTCACGGACATAATTCCATATTGATTGGAGCTGGTTTCTTTAAAATTAATTCCATCTTCTCTTATTGAAATATTAGCGTTGGATAAGGGTACCCGCATAATGACTTTGCTATTGGGATCATTTTCATCTTCATATTGCCTTTGAAAAACCCGGAGATCTAAAACAATTTCATATTCGAACTCTTTTTTTATTTCCGGTTTTACTGGAAAATACTTTCTCTTTTCATATTCATAAATATCATCGCTGCCCTTCCCACCTTTCCGGTTCGAACTAAAAAATCCCTGTTGGACAATAGAATCGGATGTTGTAAAAAATGGATTTACAACGAAGGCAAAATCATCTGCACCAGAATTAATGGGTGCTTTTAGATTTTCCGGAGGAGACCACTGGCCATTGGCTAAAATATAGGTCTTATAAATATCAAGACCACCCATACCACCATAGTTGGAAGAATAATATAACGTATCATTATGTAAAGAAGGGAAAGCCTCTCTTCCCGGAGTATTGATACGGGTACCCAACGATTGTGGTTGCTCCCATTGACCCTCAACAAACCGGCTTAGATATAGATCATAATCATTGGTTGCCTCATCAATATTCGATGAAAAAATTAACATGGTGCCATCAGTTGAAAAAGTTGGTTGCCGGTAGTTAATACCATCTTTCACAAATGGCAGGATCTCCGGTTTAGACCATGTGTCACCTGTTTTGTCAGAGATCATTAGCTTACAAAAAGCATCGTATTCTTCCCGGCTAAAGCAACGGCAAAAAACCATTTTCATTCCATCCGGACTAAGTGTAAGGGTCCCTTCGTTTTCATCGAGATTAATCTGATTCCCACCATACTGGGTGACATTGCTTTGGAGAACATTCCCTAAAAACAGATCGGAAAAATCATTGCCGGTCCAGGCGTATTTATAATCACCGATACTTTGATCGCGATCACTGGTAAATGCAATTTCATCACCGGAAACCGGCACTGCTGCATAGTCAGCGGCCACACTATTAAAGTCCAGATTTCTTATAACATAAGGACTGTACTCCGCATCATTCTGCCACTCTACCGCTTGAAGGGCTGTAGCGATTTCGTTGCGGTATTTGATGCGATCACCAATCTCATCACCAGCCTTTACGTAACTGGCAGCTGCTTCTTCATATTGTTCCATCTGTTTAAGGCAACCAGCATAGGCCGATAATGCAACAGCACCATACCCACCTTCGTATGCGATTTTATACCATTTGGCTGCTTCTTGAAAATCACCAAACTTCAGGTTAGACTCTCCTATCAGAAAGGCAATATTCATCCGGTCGATATTGCTTCTGGCTATCTGGAACTCCTCCGTTAGCATTTCCGCTGCCTGAAAATACCTCTTACGCTCAAAAGCAGTTCGACCATCCCGTATTTTTTCAGTAAAACTACAGGATGGACTCCCCACAATTGCGAACAATAGCAGGAGATTCAAGAGATTGATGAGTAGTTTTTGACTCTGTGCCATCATGATAAATATAACGAAAAAATTCTGACAGAAGTTGTCAAATCAGACAGCAGTTAAGCATGGAACATAAAAAGCCTGGACATACGATTTGATGTCCAGGCCTTTATTTTTCTTAGTGGAACTTCTAAACTTTGACGGCTTTTGAAAAGTGCTTTTTACTACTCACCTCCTTTGCAGACATTTCACCCGTCAGATCATGAAGCATCGGTGTGGCAATGAATACGGTTGAATAAGTACCACTGATGATACCAACAACCAGAGCAAAGGCAAATCCTTTAATACTGGCACCTCCAAAAAGGAACAGGATCGAAACTACCATGAGCGTGGTAAACGATGTAATAATGGTTCGACTGAGTGTACTATTGATCGCTCTGTTGATGGTCTCAGCCTTCGATCGCTTGGTATATTGATTCAGAAACTCACGGATACGGTCAAAAATAATCACCGTATCGTTGATCGAATATCCAATCACGGTCAGCAAAGCCGCAATGAAATTCTGGTCGATTTCCATGGTCCAAGGTACAATACCATGAAAAATTGAAAAAACACTCAGCACTATCAAAGAGTCATGGAATAACGCCGCCACAGCACCTGCACTATATTGCCACTTACTAAAGCGGATAAAAATATAAAGGAATATACAAAGCAGAGCAAAGACCCCCGCATAGATTGAACTTTCTTTGATGTCGTCAGCGATGACCGGACCAACTTTTGAAGAACTGATCACATGGGTACCTTCTGCTTCCGCATCTTTAAACTGATCAAAAATTAAACTACCTCCCACAATACCGTTTACTCCTTCATACAATTTCTGCATTACCTGAGCATCGGCTCCTTCGTCATCACTGTCGATCAGGTAGTCCGTTACTATATTAAAGGTGTTGTCCGTATCGATAGATTTGACGACTGGTTCCGATCCAAAAACGGTCTGCAATTGCGATCTTAAACTGCTGGCAGTTACGGCACTACCTGGCTCGAATTGCACTGTATAGGCATGTCCACCCTTGAAATCGACACCTAGATCAAAACCTCTGGTCATAAACGATATCAGTCCGGCCAGAAGAATCCCTCCGGAAATGACATAGGCTATCTTCCTTTTACCTAACCAGTCAACATTGAGGTTGTTGAAAAGATTCGCTGACGGACCGGTCCAGAAACTAATAGTACGACCTTTACTGGTCCACCAGTCTATCGCCAGCCGCGACAACAATACGGCAGTAAACAGGGAGAAGATTACGCCAATGATCAAAACTACAGCAAAGCCTTTAATGGGCCCCATTCCAAAGTATGATAGCACCAGAGCTACCAGGATCGTAGTTACGTTAGCATCTATGATGGCGCTGTAACTATTACTGAAACCATCAGAGATAGACATGAGCAGAGATTTACCCTCCCGTAGTTCCTCCCGTACACGTTCAAAAATAATGACATTCGCATCGACTGCCATACCAATCGTCAGAATGATACCGGCAAATCCCGGCAAGGTCAAAACAGTACCATAGGATGCCAGAGCACCAAAAATAAAGAACAGGTTGGCTAATAAGGCAATTATCGAAACGATACCGGCACCACCATAATAAAACAACATAAAGACAATGACCAATCCAAAACCGACCAGCAGAGAGATCAGGGAACGGTTGATATTATCTTTACCCAGTGATGGCCCGACCACAGCTTCATGAATAATTTTCGTTGAAGCCGGCAATTTTCCAATTTGAAGAATATTCGCCAGATCCTTTCCCTCCTGAATGGTAAAATCTCCCGATATCTGGGAATCGCCACTGGTTATCGCATCATTGACTCTCGGTGCTGAGACAACTTCGTCATCGAGAAGTATCGCGATCTCCCGGTTGTTGTCCTGGGATGCCTTGGTAGTCATATCACCCCAAATGCGGGCACCCTGATTGTCCATACTCAGTGATACCAGAACTTCCTGACTCGTCGGGTCGGGCTGAGAAGACGCCCGGATTACATGATCTCCGGAGAGTGGAGCTCTATCTGTACCTCTTTTCTTCTTTAAGGCATACAACTCATAACGACCACTGGATTTCCCAGTCTCAAAATTTTTATAAGGTTTTTGACTCCATCGGAAAAAGGCATCCTGAGGAAATAACCTCATGATCTCCGGCATATTCAGATACTGATCAATCAGGTTTTTCTTGTTCTCATCGGCGACCCCCATGACCGCCAGAGGAAATCCGGTCGTTCCCTGAGCTGAAGCACCATTCAGATCCATAAGTTGGAGGAGTGGACCACGTTCACCAAATGGGTCATTATTGATGACGGATTCAATGACCTCAAAGGTAGAGTCTCCCGTCATATTGCCCAGACTATCTAAAGAGGGAGTCCAAACGGTATCCAGTTGGATTTGTTCAGTGACAACCGAATCAAGGTTGGTCGTGTCACCTGATTGAATTCTTTTTAAGCGTTGATCGGCCTCAAGAAAGGCGTTGAAGATACCAGGATCAGAAGCCCGGTAAACATCCCAAAACTCCAGTTTGGCCGCACTTTGTAGAAATGCCCTGGCTCTTTCCGGGTTGTCAATTCCCGGTAGTTCCACCAGGATCAAGTCACGGGCAGCATCAAGCGAAACATTCGGCTGCATGACTCCCAATTTGTCGATCCGGTCCTTGAGCCTATTGTAGGTTAGTTCAACCGTCTCATTGGCCAAAGTCCGAAGGATTGAAATGACTTCTGCATCACTGGTTTCAAAATTAATCTGGTCCCGTAAGGTTGCATTCCTTGAAAAGATGGATGACAACCGCTTCTCGCCGGAGATCTTCTGATACTCCTCACCGAAGAGGGTTACGTAGTCTTTTTGCGCTGTAGTGATGGCTTTGTCTGAATTGGCTAAAGCCTCAAGAAAAGTCGGGTCCTTACTCTCACTGGATAAGGTGTTGAGAAAGTCCTTCAAATCGACCTGAAGTACGACACTCATACCACCTTTCAAATCAAGTCCAAGTGCCAGTTGTTGCCTTTTAAGCTCTTCATAGGTGTAACTCTTGATCAGCGGAATGTTAAACACAACTTCCGAAGACATTGAATCCAGGAAACTAATCCTGGCCTGTCTTGCCTGTGTGCTTGACAAATCGCTGGTTCCCAGGCTCATAGCTACCTTTTCCGCATATGCATCTGCCGACCTTTCTACCTTACGAGTAGGAAGTATTAACAGATATTGAATGGCACAAACAATGACCATTATTACTAAAAAAAACTTTACAATTCCTTTACCCTGCATCTGAATGGTATTGATTTAAGAGACGATTTTTTTGAAAAAGTTGCGCAAATATAAGGTTTTTCA
>JBGTCB010000071.1:0-7591 GCA_041748995.1 Saprospiraceae bacterium
GGCATTTCCAAGATATAATTAAGGCTGATATTGAAAATGTAACTCTAACACTGGTTAATACCAAAGATAAAGAATATAAAGGTCGGGGATATGAAGTCGGTTTTTGTGAAAGAGGGGAAAATGGTTATACGCCAACACAGATTTTTATTCCTGAATCTAATTATAATGTAGCCAAAAAGGAAGTTGAAAAGGCTATTGATTTATTGGGCCAGGATCCTAAAGAGAGTTATAAAATCGTTTTAAGTACGATGTTTGGCGGAAATAAACAGTTTTTAGATAAAAAATCTACAAACCGGATGGTCCCTGGGCGGTGATCAGCGAAGCTCTGGCCAGGGGGCAATAAAAAATGTAGATAAAAATTAATACTGCAGGATCCAGGATCTGGAGAAAAAGTCTACAAAAATAAAAATTAATTTAAATCTAAAATCAATAATTATGAATACTAAGATTGAAGCAATACATGAGAGTTTTATTAATGGCCAAAAGAAACAGGCTGTCGAGCAAATGAATGCTTATGGCATGACTGAATTCTTCAGCGACTATACGGACTATCTAGGCTCTGTTTATGGCCCTGAGAAGGCTTTTGCACACTTGAAAGATGCCTGTGTTTCCTATCATAGAATTAATGTCCCATCCCTAAAAAAAAATATTAAAGTAAGCAGATAATTTCAATTCAAAAACAGGTGTGGATTTTTGGTGAATTGGTCTAATTCTGAACTAATAAAGATGAAAAAACCAAAAAAATATCGTTTATAAAAAAATATTTTTTGATAGCTATTTTAAGGAAAGTGCATTTATAGGCCGTTTGAGGCCTTTTTTTATGTCCAAACGTCAATAATTTTGCTCAATAAAAAAAAGGTGAAACCCTTTTCTTCTTGTTTATTAAATAATTTTTTTTATTGCTATTCAGTTGAAACTAAAAATTGTAGTCATGGCCGAGGATAATAGCATTATTAAAATTTTTGAGCACAAAAGTATTAAGACAGTTTTTGGCATTGGAATTAAATTTACCGATTCAGGGGGTATGGTTGATATAATTGAGACTTCCTGTCTTTTGGATGATGGTAAAAATCCTGTTGAACAGACCGAAAAAAAAGTTACTCTACCCCTTGATGTTTTGAATAAAATTCAAAAGGCCTGTTTTAATCAAAATGATAAATTTTGCAGGGATTTGGAGAAAAAGAAAAGAAAACTTTACAATGAAGCCTTGCCTTTAGGCCTTGCTGATATTTAACCAAAAAAAATGTACATGAATAAAATTTTACTCTTTAGCATTTTACTGATTTTTTCGGTGGATGGGGTTTCACAAAAAGGCCCAACGTATCAGGATGGTAAATATGACACCATCTTTGTTAGTCATCCGAGCCGGAATGTTAAAATTACATTTGATAAGTTCGATTACCCTCCCGCCGTTGATATTGGTACTTATGATTTTGCTGCCAAAGTTCTAGGCTGTTGTGATGTGGTCCTTAAGGCTGCTGTGGAGCATGGTAAGCCCACTTCTTTATATATAAGGTATGGTGACAAATATTATAATGGAACCATCGCTTATATGGAGGATTTACCCCTCGATGATGAAGTGATAGATTTTAGAAATAAAGAGGATCTTCCCGAACCGTTGAATTCCACCAGGGCCATTACTTCCAATGAAAATGCCCCATCTATGGAAAAGCAGGTGGCCATGCGTAGGTTGGGAATTCTTGAGGGTCGTGAAAAAGATCGGTATAGTTCTGTAGCTACGGTCAATGAAAAGATCTTTTTAAAGATGGCCGATGTCATGCAGGATGACAATTACCTGTATATCAAGCTTGGTGTATTTAATAAAAGCAAGGCTGATTATGCCGTTTCTGGCTTTGACTTTCTTTTCCGAAACCGGAGCGATGAAATGGAATTCTACATGGTTCAACCAAAAGACATCATCTATTCAGGAAAACTGAACATTCAAACCAAAGGTGAAGGTTATGTTGTAGCTGCCTTTCCTAAGTTCAATATTTCCTCCAGGTGGGAACTTTTAATAACCCTTAAAGAAAAGGGTGGTGGTCGTAGTGTTGAGCTGGTGGTTTCTTATGATCACGTAGTCAATTGTGAAAAATTTTAACCTTAAATTTTTAAATTATGTTTTTAATCAGAATTATTTTTGGCTTTTTCAAACTCACGGCAAAGATGTTTGCTATTGGGTTTGTTCTTTTCGTCCTAGTAAGTATTACCCAAAAGTGTAATGCTCAAATCCGGCATGTTAAAGGGATTAAGGCGGTTGATCTGACCTATGGGTATAGTCCTGTTACCAGGAACTATACCGCTTCCTATGTAGCCTATCTCAGCAATGATGTGTACCTGAAATCGGGCCTGTTTTATTTACAGGGCCAGGATAAGGGTTTGAACTTCATTTCTGTAGGTTTAGAAGTGGCTTATAACTACAATTTATTTACGATTAATGAATTCATTTTTTTTAATGGTCGTGGTGGTTTAGCTTTTTCTAATGATCGGTTTTCTCCGGCCCTGGTCCAGTTTGATGGGGCAGGAAACATCTCAGAAAGTGCCCACTCTGCTTTTAAAGTTGGGGTGTTGTTGGGCATCGAAACTGAAATTTTTATCACAGATAAATTTGTGCTCCTCCTGGGCGGTGATCAACGGTTGATGTTCGGTGATAAATGGGGTTCCAATCGTTTTTTTCTTTTTTCTGGTATTAGGTTCAATCTTTAAAAATTAGGTTATGAAAAAGTTGCTATTTCTTATTTTTTTCTTTGTTAGTGTAGTTGGTTTTAGTCAACCAAGCACCACTTATACCAATGTAAAAACCAATGCCAATTTTAATATTTCAGGTCAGGCAGGGACTAGTCAATCTGGTTGTTCTTCATTCACCTGTATCTCTGGATGTTCCTACCAACAATACGGCTTTTTGCATAGCGGTACCTACCAGTGGGCCCCATCTTGTCACATACCTGGTGCTTTTACTACGGCAAGCTATAATTGGTCAACTGCCGGACCCAAAACACTCACTTATGTTAGACGGAGCGTTGTTGTTAATACTTGCGGTCCTCCGGGTTGTTCATTTTCATCTGTAACAAATCAGTTTAATATTACTGTACATGTTGTGGCCAATTTAGCCTGGACAGGTAATTTCCCAGGCGGCACCACTATTTGTGCCAACGATGACCCATTAAATCTTAATAATTATCTTAATTATAACACTACCAGTTATACAATTGGTGGCCAAACGGTTAATTCTAACATTTTTGATCCATCTGATTATGCCCCTGGAAATTATGTCATTGGTGTTACCAGAAGTTTCACTAACGGGCCAACAACCATTCAAAGAAGTATTGAAATTCTGCCAGTAGATGAAATTAATGTTGATAATGTAATTACTGATTATTGTGCAGATGGCAGTGATGTTAATCTAACGGATATGGTTTCATTTACGGGGTCAAATTTGCAAATTGATTGTGTTTCTGGAAATTGTGGTGGTGCCATGTTTTATAATTCTGGTGGAGATAAATTTTTTCGTCCTAGCTTTTTGGGGGAAGGCACGAATTATTCATCTGTAATTAGGTTTTCTTACACAGCCCCTAATGGGTGTCAGGATGCAAAGGAATTAGAATTTAATATTTCTGCTGGTTATAATATTAATGCAGGAAGTAATTTTTCTATTTGTAAAAACGCTTCCCCTATTGCTTTGGGTGGTACCAACTCTTCCGGGCAAACGGGCGTTTGGTCGGGAACTGGTGTTAGTGGTTCCAATTTTAACCCTGGTAACGCTGCGGTCCAGGCTGGAGAACAATATACGTTAACCTATACGGTTACTTCGGGTTCCTGTGTTAAAACAGATACGAAGGTGGTAACGGTCAATCCTGCTCCGGTGCTTAGTTTTGCTAACACTTCGGCAGCCAGGTGCAATAACACTACCGTGAATTTAAATTCAGTCTATGGCCCTCGAAATAACGGCTCTGCGATTTCTAATGTAACCTGGTCTTCAAACAACGGGACCGTCAATGCAGCGATTAATAACACGACCAATGTTTTAAATCTAAATGGTATTTCCGCAGGTAATTATAATTTGACCTTTCAATTTACTGATGGAAATGGCTGTACATCTTCGGTTACTCAAAACAATGCTATTACTGTCAATGCTACTCCGGGACTGCCAACCATTACCCCTAGTCAGGATCCTCCGTACTGTGGGCCTACTAATGTTACTTTAACCGCTTCTGGTGCCGGGGGTGGCCAAACTTATAGATGGTATAATGCTTCTGATGTTCAAATTGCATTAGGACCAACCTTTAATACAGGTACCTTAAGTGTAGGTACTCATATTTTTAAAGCAACCAGGGTTACTACTGCAACTGGTTGCGAATCCGGATTCCGAACTCATGAAATTGTGGTTCAAAACCTGCCAACGGTTAACACTTCCAAAACCACTGCAGAGCTTTGTACTGGAAACGGAACGGTGAATTTATTTGATGAGTTTGGTCCTTCTCCTTCCTCGGGTACCTTTTCTTCAACCAACTCTACTATTAATAGTAGGTTGTCAGGATCCGGGAACGGTAATTTAAATATTACTGGCATTCCCCAGGGGACCTTTCCCCTCACCTATACGGTTACTTCGGGATGTTCCAATAACGTAGGGCTGTCTTTAGTTTTTTCTGTTGGGGCAGCTTCGCCATCAGTACCTTCTGTTAAAATCTGTGAGCCTGGGGTAATTACCCTTTCGGTTCAAAATCCGCAAGGGGGTTTGATTTATAGATGGTACACGGTGGCTAGTGGCGGTTCCTCATTTCATACAGGATCCACTTATACTACCCCGTTTTTGGAAAGCACTGAAATTTATTATGTAGAAGCTTTTAATTCTGGTAACGGCTGTACCTCTTTAAGAACTGCAGTAGAAGCTGAAGTTATTAATGTGGGTGAAGTAGTCGCAGGTCCAGACATTGGGTTTTGCACCAATAATGTTTCTCTAAATCTGGCTCCGGATGCCAATCCTGCAGGGGGCACTTTCTCTGGTCAGGGCGTTAGTGGAAATGTTTTCACTGGAAACTCTCTACCTAATAATAATGAATATACGGTGACTTATACCTATAATTTTGGGGGCTGTACCTATGTGGCCACAAGGGTTATATCATTAGGGTTTTCTGTGAATGTAACGGTTACCCCTCCTGATACCGTGAATTTAGGTCAGATGGTTAATTTCAGGCATAATTATAATAATGCCACTGAAACGGCCTGGACCTTTGGGGATGGGTGGAGTTCAACGCTTTTAAGCCCAAACCATTATTATTATAATGAGGGTGATATGGATGTTTCGGTTTTTATTAAGCTGCCGGAGGGATGCTCTCAAACCTTTCAATTTCCCGAAAAGGTATATGTCCTGCCTTTTGATATTGTTACAGGATTCGAGGATCTGAGCGAGATTGAAGCGAGCCTTTATCCTAATCCAGTGGTTTCGGAATTAACCTTTCTTTCTCCTTTTGAAGGCTCTGCCAATCTTCTAATTATGGATATGAATGGAAAAATTCTTTCTCAGTCGGACCAAAAATTAAGAGTAGGGACCAATGTATTACCCTACAATTTTGAGGAAGTAAGAAGCGGTATCTACTTTGTTCTGGTCCGTTTGGATAATGGTAATTACAGAAATTTCAAAATTATAAAGCAATGAAAATGATTCAGAAAATATCCTTTTTTGCCCTGGCTATCCTTATTATAGGTTGTGAAAATTACCTGGGCTTTGTCAATGATTTTAATTTACCCCCAACCATTGAAGTAGAGAATGGGGGTTCCTGGGTCCAGGATTTAAATACAGGCATTAAAATGCCTACTGCTATAAAATCTGATCGGCCCGATAGTATTCAGATTGAGGTTCGGGTTTTTGATCCAGAAGGGCAGCCGGACCGGCTTAGTGCATCCCTTCTTACGGGTTCTGGTAAGTTTTATAAAAATGGAGTTCAAATTAATCCTGGTGATATTACTTATAATGAGCAGGGCTTGGCTACTGTGGTTTATAAGCCTGATAGTGCACAATTTGGAACCCATACGATAGAGTTTGTCATTCGGGATAATATTGGCAACAGAAGTGTAGGAACGGTTAATATCCAGGTGATAGATAACCTGCCTCCTGTAGCTGATTTTACCATTACCCTATTGGGGATCAATGGGCCCAGGGAATATCTGCTCGATGCCCGGGCCAGTTTTGATGCCGATGAAGATTGGGGCGGTGGTATAGTGGCCCTGAGATGGAACATCAATGGACAGGCTTTTGAAGATAAGCTTTTGGATGATGAAGGTAATTTCGAAGGCGCCCTTACCACTCGTTTTAATTTTCCTACAGGTGGAAGTTACGAGATTAAATTACGGGTGGTTGATAATGATGGGGCTGTCTCTCCTGAGGTGTCCTCGGTAAGAAATATTCAATAAAAATTCCCGGCCATGAAAATGAAAATCTTTCTGAAAAAATTACTGGTCCTTTTTTACTATGTGGCCTTGATTCTTCTTTTTATCTGGCTCGTATCTTCGGATGCTGTAAAAGTTATTTTTTCAGGATTAGAAGGGGGTGGCATTCTGGTTAAAATGGCAGCTTATTTCAAAGATGCTGATACCTGGAATTTGATCTTCATTATGCTCTTTTTTTCCTTTGCAGTGGGGCTGCTGCTCATCTATAATAACCTTGTAGATAAGCTGCTTAAATTCATTGGTCGTAAAATTCCAAGGGTTGATTTCATTAATCAGAAATGGGCCGATTATGCCATCCAATTACCGGTCTGGCAGGATAGAGAATATTGGGACATTTAAGAGTTCTATTTGGGTAATGAATCAAGAGAATAATAAGAAGAAGAATTAGAAGATGGAGTTAGAAGTAGGCCTAGAAGATAAAGTTAGAAGAAGAGTTAGAAGAAGGCCTAGAAGATAGAATTAGAAGAAGAGTTAAAAGATAGAGTTAGAAGAAGAGTTAGAAGAAAAACTGAATTGTTAATGCAAGATTTGGAAGGATAACTTTTACATCAATATGGATTTATTAAACCTGTTACAGAATGTGGGTAATTTATAATCAGGTACAAAAACAGGCAGAATTTACCCATGACAACTTTATCATAGGTAAAATATATAAAAAATTACCTATGAGGACCGACTCATGTAAAGAAAAGGACCAAAATCTACACATGACCGAATCATCATGTAAAGAAAACAGCACATTTCTACACATGATACAAACTGAAATTAGAGAGTAATGGAAACACCCAGTTTTAAAGAAGACCATATCAGCCAGGTCCCTGCATTGCAAATGCTGGTGAATTTGGGTTATGCCTATTTAAGTCCGGCAGAAGCCGAGCGCATGAGGGGCGGCAAAACTTCCAATGTATTGCTGGAAGATGTATTGCGGAAGCAATTGAAGGAAATTAATAGCATTAGGGTTAGTGCCTCTAAGACCAGCATTTTCACAGATGAGAATATAGAGCGGGGCATTTCCAAGATATAATTAAGGCTGATATTGAAAATGTAACTCTAACACTGGTTAATACCAAAGATAAAGAATATAAAGGTCGGGGATATGAAGTCGGTTTTTGTGAAAGAGGGGAAAATGGTTATACGCCAACACAGA
>JBGTCB010000072.1:0-2611 GCA_041748995.1 Saprospiraceae bacterium
GGGTAATTAAAAAGCAAACCAACATCATGATTACCAGAAAACTCATGACGAGTTCCAGGACCTTATAAAATGAGCGTGCATAAACAACGCCCACGGCAATGACCGATACGACAACAATCCAAAATGAATTGGAAATACCAAACATCTCATAAAAAGCAACCCCGGCGCCAATAGAGTTGCCAGCCTGAAAAGACGAACCGATAAAAAATATGCCGATACCCAGAAGAAAAGCTGTCCATTTTCCATAAATACGGGAAATCTGCTGCATCAGTGACTCGCTGGTAAGGCAACCGATCCTCCCAGATAAATTGGTGAAACTGATCATGAAGAGGATTGAGATGAAAATCACCCATAGCAGACTGTACCCAAAGGAAGCTCCCAGTTTTGTGTTGACGGTCAGGCTTCCCGGGCCAAAGACCAATGCCGCGGTGATCAGTCCCGGACCAATTTTGTCAAGAATTTTCCTCTTCAAAATGAACTCGGTATTAGTAATGATTTGATGATTTGCCGGCTATCAGTAACGGGTGTAGGTCTTACCTTCCTGCAGTTCTTCGGATTCGGTTTCACCAATTCTAAACAAGGTAGGAATAGTTTTTCTCTTATTGACCGCAGGCACAAATATGACCAGGTGAAGATGTGGCCCGGTGGTCCAGCCGGTATTCCCACTATAAGCGATCAGATCTCCGGCAGAAACTTCATCACCCAATTCTGCCAAAGCGCCATTTTGTTTTAAGTGGGCATAATCGGCATATGAGCCATCGTTATGACGGATGATAATGAAGTTATTATATTGCATACAGGAAGCATCCGGACAAGATTTATTGAAATTGTCCACAACTTTTACTACAGTTCCGGCCCGGACGGCATACACCGGAGTACCTTCAGAGAGGTCAAAATCAAGGGCATATTCCTGATGGTGCGATATCTTTCCAAAATATCCCTGAGAGATATACTCATTTGTGCCCCTGGCAATAGGGAGTTCGTACACGTGGCTGGTATCGTATTGGGAGATCAGTACATCGCCAAAAAAGGATCTGACTGATGATCGGTAGCTCCAAGACTTTCCTGGTATTGGTCGCAGAGTAGTGAGCGGCTGTTCTTTCATTCGGGGTTGCAGGACCAATATGTCTCCCTGTACATGCGTGGTCTCCATACCTTTTAACTCCAATTTTAATTCTATAGATACGGGGAAATACTCGTTATTGTCTGCATAAATCGTGATCCCTTCATCAGACATTTGTTTGTCGTAAATCTTGATATCCATATTCTGTGACTGGAGACCGGTGGCAAGAGACAGAGCTATAGTAGCCTGTACTATTTTAGCATAAAAGATGCATATCCGGTTATTCATAATCTGTGTCATCGGCATTATGTGATTAACACTTCTGTTGATGATTTTATTATTTTTCTTTAGCAGAGCCTGGGAGACTTAAACGGTGTTATTCCAACAAAATTTGAAAATGAACAATTTGGACTTTATGTTGAAGTGTACTGTGGCTATCTTTTTAGGATAAGAAACCTAAACCCGATGAAAATAACGAGTTTTGCCATAGGCAGCAAGTTGGCTAAAAGAGCGAATGTCTCTGGAAAATGAAAAATTAAGAGATTGATTGGATACCATGAATGTGTCGGAAAAAAGGCGGTGGTTCATGTCTATGGAAGACATTGAAATCAAACAATTTATTTACTAGTGCATCGTTCCTGAAGTAAATGCTATTATGGACGAGATAGTTTTGTCAGGTCGAAGAAACGAAACTGCGTATAGCCGTAGCTATATAAGGATTTCGATGATCAAGAGATGGCGAAAAAGAAACCGTCCTTAGGATCAGGTATTTCGGAAATGATGCACTAGTGTATTGTCCTTTAAGGTAAAAGCGCAGTAGGGTCACCTTAATCCATAATTATGATCGGTTTTTTCTTCATTTCGATCGGTGGCTGGCGCTGGTTCGGGCGTGAGTTCGCAAAGTCGATGGTAGAGTTCAGGGGTTAGATCCTGGTCAAGAACGGCAAGTGAATGCTGGAGTTGATCCACATTTCTGGCTCCTATGATCGGCGCGGTGATTGCAGGATGAGCTGCAACCCAGAGTATGGCCAGCGTAGCAGGATTGATGCCAACCTCATTTGCCAAATTGCTGAATTTCAGCACAACATCTTGCATCCAATCCGCGCTATATCTCACCTGATACATTTTGTTATCGAGAAGTCTTCCGACATCGGGTTTTTTGGCACGGTTGTATTTTCCGCTCAATAATCCACCTGCTAAAGGGCTGTAACTGATCACACCAACTTCCTCAGAAGCCGCCATGGGCAGTATCTCGACTTCCGCTTGCCGTTTGACCAAATTATACATGGGTTGAAGACATTCAAAACGGGACCATCCGGTTTTTGCTGAAATACCTAAGGCTTTTGCTACCTGCCATGCAGCAAAATTACTAGCTCCCAAATAAAGAACTTTACCTTGTTTGACCAGATCATCTAACACCTGCAGGGTTTCCTCGAGAGGTGTTTTGTCATCAAAACGATGAATAAAATAGAGATCAATATAATCGGTCTTTAATCTTTTAAGACTGGCTTCTATGGCACGGACAATGTGATACCTGCTAGCTCCACC
>JBGTCB010000073.1:0-2041 GCA_041748995.1 Saprospiraceae bacterium
GATCGAATAATTAATCGTGGCGCTTCTGTCATCAAGTTCAAATCTAATCTGCCCAATAGGAGTCGGTCCTAATAGGCAAAGATATAGGATAGAATCCGGGTTCCTTAGTTTTTCACGAAACCATTTACTGTGGCTCTCATAGGGGATTGGATTCTGACTGAATGATTGGGACCGGGTTAAGGGGTCATTTGCCCATGTAAGATAAAGTTGCAGGTCATCGACTCCCGCTCTTCTGAAATTCAATAATAATTTATAGAATATACCAATAATTCTCTTTTTTTGATTGCCATCAAGCATTTGTTGTTGCTTATCAACTGCTTCAGCCACGATTGATGGAGCAACGGTTCCGAACCTGTTAAAATCAAAAGCCAGGCCTGTCTTCGTGAAATAGGAAAACATTCTTTTTTGATTATCTGCAATGAGCAATAGATAGAGCTCACCACTAATACTCATGTATTCGTATGAAATACTGCTTGGTGGAGTAATCGCTTTTTTGCAACGCTGCATAAATTTAACCATCATTTCTGCATTGAGTTCGGAGAGTAGCTCCACTTCCAGTGAGGTTGTTTTCAGAAAAACCTGAAGTTCACTACGATATTGATAAGCCGCACCTAAAACCAGATAACATTTTTCACCTTGCAGAAGGCTCTCACATTTTTTCAGTACGTCAAGAGTCTGATTTTGAGGATCAGCGCCACCTAAGCAAATGAAAACAGCATTTTCGCGATTGAGAAAAGGGCTTCTATTTTTTGTTGCATCTCTAAATGGTTTTCGTAAAAGGGCATATTCGAGACCCAGGTAAAGCTGCGTGGTATCAGGACAGGAATAGTCTCTTGGTTTAATACCACCTGCGTGATTAATGATCGCATCGGCAACAAAATGATAAGAATGAATGTCATCGATACAAACCAAAACACATCCGGATTTTTTTAATATGGTCTGGTAGCGGGTGGTAAAGTGATAACCATCCAAAACCACTGTTTCTCCTGTTTTTATATAATTACTGACCAGATAAGCTGCTTCATTTTCCTGACCCAGGGTATCTGGTAGAACGATCATGGAATGACAGATTTCCACGATTTCTTTTTCAATGGATGCTAAGGTGCTACGAGTGATAAAATGAATAAGAAAAATATCCCTAAGCATTTCCGCTAAGGCCAGAGATCGCACCATGTGTCCAAGACCCATCCTGGAATTGCCATCTGCGCGTAAATAAATATTAGGCCGATCTTCCAAATGTTACCTGGTATTTGAATTCTGCAATTTTCCAGTCCTCTTCTGTATCAATATCATGGCCCTCCATCTCAGAAATCAGGATTCCACCGGTATTGTCAGTATATAATTCTTGTTTTTCCAGTATGGCCTTTTTGTTGAAGCAATAAAATTGTCCGGCGTCGTGATAGGCAGCTTCTAAATCTTGCGACCGGACATTGATCTGATCCGGGTAAAACATACTTATTTTTAGATCAGGGCTCATCTTGAATGCTCTCTGAATAGGAGAGCTGTATTGGAGAACCGGCAACACCGTATCATACTGACCCTCATCCAACCTCTCAAATGCGGTCTTTAGCAGTGAGGCTCTTACAAAAGGAGCGGTTGGGTAAAGACAACATATCTGAGCAAAGTCAAGATTTTTCTTGCTATACTCCGCAAGTACTTCCCGGATCACATCAAAAGTGGTGGCCGTGTCATTGGCATTTTCTGCTGATCTCAGAAAAGGTACTTCCGCACCATGTTTTCGTGCGATACCGGCAATAATATCGTGATCAGTTGAAACCATTACTGTGTCAAATAGTTTTGAGGATAAGGCCGTTTCGATACTATAGGCGATGATCGGTTGACCCAAAAAATCTTTGATATTTTTTCTGGGGATTCTTTTACTGCCCAACCGGGCCGGAATAATTGCTAGTCTTTTCAAGAAGGTACAAAATTAATTTGAACGTATACAACATATGACATATAGGCTAACCAAGGGCTATTTCAATGGTAAATTATCTGTTTATTTCTAATACTTTTTCGATGACATAAGTTTGCTCCTGGT
>JBGTCB010000074.1:0-2768 GCA_041748995.1 Saprospiraceae bacterium
CATCCTTGAGTTCTTCGTGTTCAGCCTTCCAACAATGAGCAAGCTCGAGGGTGGTTGCATGATAGTCCTTGTCCCACTTACGACCGATAACGACCTGTAAATAAATGATGCCATTCCGATACGCCAATAACCGTGATGACAGACCAAAGCCGACACGGTAATACATATCGGTCTTGAAGTAGTGTTTTCTATTTAGTTCCTCGATACTCATTAAAGCACAACGGTTACAAAAATTAAGCCAGAATTATATATGATATCAGTGCTACATTCTGTCGGAAATGATGATAATGAACGTTGGTTAATAGATGACTCTGGTAAAGAGAGATGTAATACGACTTAGTAGAGGACTTTCGTGCTTTGCAAAGATGAGGTTGCCCTGAAAACGTAAAGGATTGACCTTTCCGAATTTAAGAAAACTTTAATACACAGGCACCGGACTGCTTTAATCTGATAGTGTGACCCCGATCACCTGGGTTTGTTCATCAATCTCTATATTTGTACTTTGCATAGAACATCTAACTTTTCTGACATGCAAAGATTTTTATTGAGTTTCGTAGTGATGGGAATTTTGTGTGCTTGCCATAGTCAAAACAATGCACCGGAATATGCATTACTTCCACCTTCAGAGTTTCAGGCGTTAATCAAGACGGATAAAAACCTGCAGTTGCTGGATGTACGTACTCCGGGAGAATTTAATGACGGAAAACTTGAAGGTGCACAAAACATCGATATACATTCTCCGGATTTTGAAGAGCGGTTAAAAGCCATGGATAAAGATAAGACTTACGGTGTTTATTGTGCTGTAGGTGCCCGTAGTGCTGCTGCCACTGAACGCATGAAGCAACTTGGCTTTAAAAAAATCTTTGAACTTAAAGGGGGATATGTCAACTGGGTTAAACAACTGGAAGAGTGAAAGCATATTGGGACGTCTTTATTAATGGTTATGGGGGTTATGCCTCCTATTTATGGCAGGAAATCAGCCATCCATCCCTGCACAACTATTTCTACTGGTTAATTGTGGTTTCGCTGTTTTTTCTGGCTCTGGAATGGCTTCGGCCCTGGAGGAAGGAGCAACCGAAATTCAGAAAGGATTTTTGGTTGGATGCATTCTACATGTTTTTCAATTTTTTCTTGTTTTCTTTGATCATCTACAACGCGGCCAGTGATGTTGTCGTCAAAATGATGAATGATCTGGTCCTGCAATTCAGTGGTATCAATTTGCAGGCATTAAATCCGATGAATCAATGGCCAATGTGGGCCATTCTGTTAACCGGTTTTTTTGTAAGAGATTTCATCCAGTGGTGGATTCACCGGCTTTTACACCGGTTACCCAGGTTATGGGAGTTTCATAAAGTCCATCATTCGGTTGAACAAATGGGATTTGCAGCGCAACTTCGATTCCACTGGATGGAGAATGTAGTATACCGTTCCATCGAATATCTTCCACTGGCTCTCTTAGGAATCGGCCTATATGACTTTTTTATCATTCATATTTTCACTCTGGCGGTTGGTCACTTTAATCACTCCAATATCAGTGTTCCCGGCCATATTTCAGCTGCAATCCTTGGTGGTTTGGTCGGGATTGTGATCGTTGGTGGTTTTTTCGATGTTGAGTTAGTACAAAATCCGGGGTTGTTTCAGAGTCTCGGCATTGTCATTACTTCCTCTCTTGCATTCAGTCTTATCCTCGGACCATTTATGAGAAAAATCTTTAATAACCCGGAGATGCATATCTGGCATCATGCTTTTCACCTACCCCGGCATCGCAAATATGGAGTCAATTTTGGTCTTAGTCTGGCGATCTGGGACTATCTTTTCGGTACAGCTTATATACCTTATGATGGACGTGATATTAAATTAGGGTTTCCAGGGATAGAGCGTTTTCCCGCTAGTTTTGTCAGCCAGAATATTCATGGGTTTAACAAAGATCCGAAGCCACCAGATTTTAGTCAACCGATCTCACTGATCGATCGAAATCAAGAACAGGTGAATCAAAATTACGTGTGAGATATCACACTTATTTTGCTGATCTGGTGAAGGTAGAACTGTCGAATGATAGAGTATCCATCATTTGATTTTCAGCCTTGCTCTCACCCTATATTTGGTCGATCCTCAGTCGATTACAACTTCAGATAACTTTTTGTCTTACTGCCCCGGATAACGATTTACTGTAGTATGAGTTCGTATTTCTATATCAATGTATCTCTTCGGAACCATTACCTGCTTCAACAGCCATCTGATCTACCTCCAGGCCCTCCAGGACAAGAGTCTTGCTAATTGCTACAGCATCCATTTCTATTAAAAATCCATGATGCAAGGTAGAAACCGGCACTATGACTCTGGCGGGTTTATGATCTCCAAAAAATTCTGTATAAACATCATTAACCTTTGACCAGAGTTCGATGTCGGCTATATACACGGTGACCTTCGCTATATGATTTATATCGCTACCTCCGGCCTGAGCAATCGCAACCAGGTTTTGCAGGACCAACCTTGTTTGGTCTTCAATAGGACCAAGCACTTTCTCTCCAGATAATGGTGTAACCGGTAGTTGTCCCGAAATAAAGATAAGATCTCCATGTTTCACCGCCTGACTGTAATGCCCCCCAGGGAAAGGTGCTTCGTTGGTAAATATTTTTTCCATTTTATTTTTGAAATGTCTGCGCGATCCAATCGTTTTCCTCCATAAAACCCATTTCTGATAATCCTTGGCCGAGAAATGTATCGATAATAATTGCATGATCTTTTGCAAGGAACCCGGATACAAC
>JBGTCB010000075.1:0-3920 GCA_041748995.1 Saprospiraceae bacterium
AAGGCAACACGGTTGGGCTTTTCATCCCAGGCAATATATTAACAATCTCATCAATCTTGTCGTTGGGAGCATTGAGGAGAATATACCGGAAATCTCTGGCTTTGAGCACGGATTCGATCCTGAATATCAATTGATCCATTAGGGCTCTCTTAGCCTCATTGAGGTCCTGATTTGCGACTAAAACTGCCTCAGAAACCAATACCGTTTCAACCTCCTTCAGGCCATTACTTAATAGAGTACTACCTGTACTTACGATGTCCATAATTCCATCGGCCAACCCAATGCCGGGAGCGATTTCGACTGATCCTGAAATTGAGTGGATGCCGGCTGTCAAATTATTTTTCCTGAGGAACTCAGAAAGGATGTTAGGATAGGACGTGGCAATCTTTTTCTGATCAAAATAATGCACTCCGGGATACACTTCATTTTTTGGAATAGCCAGTGAGAGTCTACACTTCGAAAATCCCAATTTCTTAATAAGGGTTGTGTTTGACTGATGCTCCAGCAGGACATTTTCACCAATGATACCAATATCCACTACCCCATCCTGTACACATTGCGGAATATCATCGTCACGGAGAAATAGCAACTGGGCATCGAAGTTTTGCACGGGAGTCATGAGTTGATGGTGTCCATTGCTGAACTTCAGACCGCTACTTTTAAGGAGGTCAATTGATCCGTCATGCAACCTTCCCGATTTCTGAACTGCTATTTTTAACATGTGATTATTTCATTAAAAAGAGAAACGGCTTACCACATTCTCGTGATAAGCCGTACTGATAAAATTTATAATTAGTCACGTAAACGACCCATCACCTGCAATGGCAAGAATGATGATGTGCATGCATGACGAAAAATTTCATTGTAATATCTTCAGAGGGTCAAAATTAGTAAAAGTCCCGAAATAATTTAATAACTCAGGGACCTTTTTTAAAAAGACCTGGAGAAAGAAAAAATGCCACATGCAAATCTTCATCTGCAGCGGCATTTAAAGTAAATCAAAAGTCTCAAATGTTACTCCACATCCGAGCTACCTCATTGGTCTAAGTGAAGGGTTTTCTTAACACCTTATTGAGTGTAGCTATTATGTGAGGGTTTCTTCTCATAAGCCAAATCAACAATAAATAGGTCATACGGATATTGTATTTGATTGGAGGAACTATTGCTAATAAAAACAGATACTAAACCTCCGGACATTTTACTTTTGTTCTTTTCCTTTCAGGTCTGATGAAATCAATGAAATGCATAATAGATAATTCAGGACCACCAAAACCATTGCTGGCTTTTCGTAAAGGTGAAACATTGAGGTCAAACGAAAAAGAGAAGACTGTATTCCTGAAATCATACCGAAGAGAGGCAATGAGTGCATCCCGGTTAAACTCACCATTTCTTATGGACCATCGATACCAAAATCCTGCATAAAAGGCATATTCCGGCCGGAGGTAAGACCTGGTTTCACGCGTAATCTTAAGGAAAGTACCCACATTAAATTCGCGATGTGGATTCTGGTCAAAAAACAGGAAACTGGGTTTTAATTCAGCGACATTACTAATACGGAGACTGGCCCCTCCATGAAGGATATATCGAGGAATCAAATTCGAACCAGGTTGTGGAGCCCTATCGTCTCTATGAAAAGAAACCATTGCTCTGTTTAAATGAAAGATTGAACCACCCAGATAAAGAAAATCCTGTCGATGCAGGGGAACAAACCAGGCAAGACCGGCAGAAAGATCGTAGTATGTACGCTGGGAAGCAAACTCAGAACTGTGTAGATAAGGATCATCATCAAATACTCTGAGGTTAGTCAGATCCAGACGATTCTGGACAATACCGTTTGATAAACCAAAGCTTATGAAATGATCTCCAATCCCATTAAGTGCTTTTAGGTACGAAAAAGTAAAATTTGCACTGACGGTACTGAAATCCAGATCACCTGCTTTGTCAGATGATACTTGAAAACCTGCTCCGATGTCGTCTTGCAAGCCAAAGCCCTGATTCAACTTCATATCGGCCGAACCCAGGAAAGTTTGAAAACCATTGGTAAATGCCTCCCATTGACTCCGATAATTAGCAATCATACGCATATCACCATTGAATAGGCCTGTCATCGCCGGATTAATGTAAGTAGGTGACGCGTGAATATGCGATAAATGAATATCCTGAGCGGAAACCGGTGGCATGTAAATTAAAAGAAAGAGAAGTGGGATTAAGGCCCACCGACAAGCTGGTAGGCAGGGTTTAAGGTACGCAGGCAGTAGCCTAATAAATTGGGTCTCAATGGCAGTTAAGAACCGCCATTGCAGGTGTATTATCTTCATGGTCTGACTTTATAAAAGTGTATTCAAATATCCCTTACATTATTACGGTTTCATG
This sequence comes from Saprospiraceae bacterium, assembly GCA_041748995.1. Classification (GTDB taxonomy): domain Bacteria; phylum Bacteroidota; class Bacteroidia; order Chitinophagales; family Saprospiraceae; genus JABDMH01. The sequence goes on from JBGTCB010000075.1 coordinate 2,374, forward strand.
TCAGCTTAAATTTTCGATAATAGAATTACGGATACAATTAGAGATAGACACAGGGGTGACATCTAATCATCTATTTGTACCATCAAAATGGGTGCTTCAATATTTTTTTCAAAAACAATTCTTGAATCGGGTGAAAACTTTCTTACGTGTCATTTCCAAGTCTCAGGGGTTGTACGATGTGTAAATGATCTTTGCCTTCCACGTACCTCCGGGGGTCGTGGCATCGGAAGCTAGAATTAATCTCACATCGCAATTAGCTACGAGAGGATCAAGATAACCTCTTCACTAATTACCACATCCAGGCTGTTTGCGACAATAATTACATAAGTAATTACCCCACAAATGTCTCTGGATAATGATCGGAAAATGTGTAAAAAATACTTACGGAAAATTCATACCAATCGATGGTATGTGATGGATCTATGGTTGCAGCAGATAGTATAATTCGTGACCTCCATTAGAACAGCTTAATTTTGTCTAATTCGGGAAGGGGGACTATCTCTACAGCTTCATCTGTCTCAATATTCATGCCAAGGCATCCCGTTGGCAAAATTTTATTGCTAATTGTCTCACTTCACTCAGAATCCCACTAAAAGGGGTGAATAGTCTTTCAGACTCTGCTATTTATGATAATCAGTGCAAAACCTGCCAGACTGTCGTCCTACACGTAATCTTCAAATTCACAACTGCAAAATTACACAATTGATTTCAGTACAAGGTAACTAAGGTCACAAGAGATCCTAATTTTGCTCATTTTAAAGAAATAAAATCAATAGGTGCAGGGGTGAGAGCCTTTTGTCTTTTTTTGGGGGTACTCAACCCCTCTGACACAGTCCTAAAATTTCTCAAGGATTTTTCATAGGAAGTCTGAATTTCCTCCCCAAAGGCAAATAATTTACAGACCGATAATCAAGATGTTAGGCGGAATCTTCAACCAATCCGATGATTGCGACAACATCTCATATTGAACCCTGTAGATTCAGTAATATTACAACATCGATTGATCCATTTTGTTTCAAAACGACGTTCAAACAGGAAGTCAAATATTTCTCGATGCTGACCAGCCAAAAAACCATTAAAGTTAAGATACTTCCAGATTTCTTATCTGGAACACAGGACTGGCGATATTCATATTCGTAATTCCGATCCTGGCAGCATCGACTTACTGAAATCAACCCTTTGCGAATCGAAAAAAAGCTGGACTGATCGAGCTTCTACGCTTTCACGTATAAAAGCTATAACCTCCAGATTCAAGATCTAAGAGGCGGTTGAAATACCCAACTCGTCCTGTTATTCTTCCATTTGAACCATCCACAATTTGATAATCAGCCCGTCTCATCGCCCCTGGCTTAGTTTATCGTCAGTCTGCTACAACTGGAAGCAGACTTCGTCGTCGTTGTAAGGACGACAATTTACGAAAATAGAATCAACCTGAATATTTCGACATCCTCCTGGATATTGTTCTTATTATCTGATCACGGTCACGTTACCTACCAACTGGAATGTTGACTGATTAACGCAATACCCGTGTATAATATATATGTAGA
>JBGTCB010000076.1:0-2419 GCA_041748995.1 Saprospiraceae bacterium
GACGTACTCAAACGAATCAACGATCACAGCATCCAAAACCTGGACGAACTTCTTCCTGCAAACTGGAAAAATAACGCAACCTGATCAACCATGTAAGACGTGGATGGCCGGAGGCTTACCCTTTACCAACTGCCGATACACGCTATTTTGCCCTTCTATATACAAAATAAGCAATGCCTGTTTGCCGGTATCTACCTTTGTTCTATCCTCTGAAAAAAGGCCTGTTTGAATGACCCATCCGTTGAGGTCGATCAATTGATAATGTCTGCTGCCCGGACTGGTTTTATGAACGAACAGGTCTGTTTCGTTATAGATAGAGTTCAAATTCCGCAGGATTTTGCCTGTCATCAATTGATGTGAGTCCACATTTGAACAGGTCGTAAGCGAGACTGTCACGCACAGCATAGAGTTTTGAATAAACCATATTGCCCGGACAATCAGTTGCGCAACCGCTTCGATGGCCGTCGAGGTGGTAAACCAGGTAGGCATTGGGGTCGCCGGGAGAGTGAAGGCTTTGGTTTTTTGGGACGATCTTGTCTTTAAACATTTTCCATAAACTAAGCTGTGCAAGGACTGTATCATGGTGTCAGGAGGCAGCGTATGGGAATATTCGCCCAAGAAGGCAAATTCCGAGGGTATAGCTGTTCTTCGCAAAATAATGGGCACCGCGGATATAATCCTGATACCCGGCTCCAAACAGCCCGAAGCCGATATAGTCGAATTCCCTGAAAGACTGTTCGTGGCCGGAGCGTAAAATAATAATAACTCGAAAGATGCGCCGCACTTATTAATGGAGCTTGGACCCTTCGACACGGCGTGAAGTAATTTCTAGCCCGGAAAATTATTCAGCCTGCTCAGGATGACATTTTTGGAATTTAGAATTTGGAATTTCGTTAGTATCACCGTCTCCTTTCTCCTTTCCTAATTATTCTGTATCTTTCCTTGATCAATAGAATAAAGCCAATCAATGAAACTGTTGCGCGTTTTAGCCATTTTTATGGGCATCTTCTTTGGGGCCACGGAATTTCTGCTCGCTCAAAAGACGATCATCACCCCAGGGGATACGATAGAAAGAGTTAGTACTATGGAAGACCTGGAAACCCTCACGGTTTTCCTTCATAGCCTTAGTTCGTCTACCGTGGTGTTCAAATGGCAAAAGCTAAGTGAATCTTTACCAGCGGATTGGGAAGCAACAGTTTGCGATAATAAGATTTGTTATACCAGGCTTGAAGACAGCGGAACCATGAATCCGGTTGATTCTTCGGAATCTGCATTCCTTCTGTTACATATCACTTCGCATGTGAATTATGGCACGGCCACAGTCCGTTATGTGGTTTGGGATGCACAATACCCATTATTAACGGACACTCTTACTTATATAGTCCGGGTTGAGCCGTTCACAGGAATCAAAGAAGGAGATAAAGCTGCAACTGCCTGTGTTTACCCAAATCCGGCGAACAGACATTTTCATATCCAAACAAATGAATCTGCTATATTTGAATATCAAATTGCTGATATAAGGGGCAGAATAATGGAATACGGCACTTGTTCGACTGGGAGTTTGACCCTCAATATTAGGGGATATAGAACAGGCCTTTATTTTGTTTCCATTCACCGGAGCAAGCAGCCGATTCAGACTTTTAAAATTATTATAAATCAGGAATTATGAACAAAATTATACTCTTTTTAAGCATTATTTTTTCCACACAGGCACTCGGTCAAAAGGAGATCACCTGGGACCCTGTCACGGATATTTCCACCAACGCTTATGGAAACATGTACCCACGAATGACGCTGGATGCTTCAGGAAACCCGCTTGTAGTTTGGGGCGATATGAATGGCGCATCCGTTTACTTTTCACGTTGGACGGGTAGCTCCTTTTCGATACCGCTTAAGTTGAATCCATCCTGGCTTAAGGTGGCTTCTGCAAGTTGGATGGGGCCGGATATCGCATCAAAAGGAGATACCGTATATGTGGTGGTGAAAAGAACGCCTGAGACTTCAGACACCAACCGCATCTTTATTTTTCGCTCGTTCAACGGTGGTATAAGCTTTAGTCCTCCTACAGAATTGGCTTTTATCGGGGATAGTTTGTCGCGTTTACCTACAATCAGTATTGACGAAATTGGAAATCCGGTCGTCGCCTTTATGAAATTCGATCCTTCTTTCCTCAATGCCCGGTGGGTGGTAGCCACATCCATCGATTTCGGCAATACCTTTTCGTTGGATGTAAATGCAAGCGGATACAGTGGTTCCGGTAGTGAAGCCTGTGACTGTTGCCCTGGAGCACTTGTTTCCACAGGCACAACCAGGGCCATGCTTTATCGCGACAATTTGAGCAATATCAGGGATATATGGACCGGCATTTCAACAGATAATGGACTATCTTTCTCAAACGGCTTTGCTGTTGACGATAATA
>JBGTCB010000077.1:0-3758 GCA_041748995.1 Saprospiraceae bacterium
CACGAAGAGGATGGTATTGATGGAATAAGGAGTTTAACTGTTGAATTGTTATTGTTGAATTGTTTAACTGTAACCAGGATCCGGGAGCTCCACTCAGAGCGGAAGACAAGTTCGAAGCAAGGGACCAGACAGCCGATGGGACATTAAGTGCAGGGACGAATGTGAGATCCTGGAGCCATTTTGTGCCTAAGATGTTGCCTCCAGGGTCCTTTCGAGTATCTGTTGGTCGGTGTCGGTTGAGTTTGGTCTTTTGGTTTTTTAGTCTGGCGTTCTGTTGGGCTCCCGGATCCAACTTGGTTTGATATCTCCCGATACAAATGGTATTAAAATCATTTATCTTTGAGAGGGAAGGGTGAATACTTTATTTTATGTAAAGTTTTGTTCTCCTATGACATATTTCCGCACTAACCCAAATCAAAGAAGTAATTCTGGTCAACCAAATCGCAGGAAGACTATTGGTGGTACACTGCTCATCGCATTGGCTATGGCAGGATTTGCTCTTTTTAAATACTACAGTAGCTCTCAGGTCAACCCGATCACCAACGAAACTCAGCATATCATTATGACTGTGGAACAAGAAATTGCCATCGGCCTGCAAAGTGCTCCGACCATGATACAGCAATATGGAGGCCTCCACCCTGATCAGGAGGCAACGTCTCTTGTAAAGCAGATAGGTCAGCGATTGATTAAAAGTACCATTGCCAACCAATCACCCTATCAGTACGACTTCCATCTTTTACGTGATCAGAGTGTGGTCAATGCCTTTGCGCTACCAGGTGGGCAGATATTCATTACCGCTGCTCTTTTTAACCGGTTGGAAAGTGAGGACCAGCTGGCCGGTATACTGGGACATGAAGTTGGTCATGTCATCGCCCGACACTCGGCAGAAAGAATTGCAAAAATGGAACTATATCAGGGACTTACCGGAGCAGCAGTAATGGCGACATACGATCCCAATAACCCTGCCAGTCAAAATACTGCTCAGGTCGCTCAGTATATAAGCAATCTGATCACGATGAAGTTTGGTCGTGACCAGGAACTGCAATCCGATGACCTTGGTGTTCGTCTTATGATCGATGCCGGATATGAGCCTGAAGCTTTAATTGGAGTGATGCAAATACTCAAACAAGCCAGCGGTAACAACCAACAGCCCGAATTCAACAGTACACATCCCGATCCGGACAACCGGATTGAAAGAATTCGGGAAGCTATTGAGAAATATAATCGACCAATGTAGAACAGTAAGCAAAGTTTTTTAAACTTTGTGATCCACTTTGGTTGTTAATAGCTTAGATAAATTTCAAACTAAATCATCAATGAATACGCGTACGAAATCGAAAGGAATTTTTGAATCATCAAATCCTTACCTTAAGGAAGAGAGTTTCATGAAGGCCAGTCATGCGGTCGACTATGCCGATGAAGACCGAATGACTGTGACCGGCGCAGTCAACAAGACTTTTCTCCTGGGTTCGATTATGCTGGCAACTGCAGCAGTTTCTTATAGTTTTACGAATCCCATCCTGACTTGGGGAGGAGCTATCGGAGCACTAATCGTTGTATTTCTAACGATCAGGAAAGTTGAGAAAGCTGGAACCTATGCTCCAATATTCGCTGTACTTGAAGGCTTTTTTCTCGGAGGTATTACCGCCATGTATGCTGCGGCATTTAGTGGAATAGTCCTGCAAGCTGTCACGTTAACTTTTGCCGTTTTCTTCGCAATGCTGGCTATCTACAAATCGGGTTTGATTAAGGTAACTAAATCATTCAGGGCAGGAATCGTCATGGCAACCGGCGGAATTTTTGTACTCTATATGGTTTCGTTTGTCTTAAGTCTGTTCGGAGTCAACATGCCTTTTCTCCATCAGGCTACCCCTTTAACCCTGATTATTAGTCTTGGTATTCTGGCAATTGCCTCACTGAATCTGCTCCTTGATTTTGATCAATTCGAAAAAGGAGAAGAACATGGAGCCCCTATTCATATGGAATGGTTTGCTGCAATGGGTCTTTTAATCACCCTCGTTTGGATTTATGTTGAGATCCTGAGAATATTGTCAATCTTTACCGGCCGGGACTAAGTCCTGAGACCTGGTTTCAAAAATATACGGAGGCCCTTAACATTCTTGTGTTACAGGGCCTCTTTGCTTTTCTTAACGATTAGCACCCCTGAACACTAAAAATGGACCAAACTGAACTTGGACTGAAAGGATGATTTTAAATTTATAGTAAACCAAATGAACACATCAATCAATCCGGGTACTGTCGATATTGAGGTAAAAGATCGGGTTTCCTGGATTACTTTTGGGCATCCGCAGCATAATTCCATGTCATCCCACCAATTGGAAAAATTGGCAAGCGTTATTCTGGACGAAGGACAAAATCAATTTTCAAAGGTGATTGTTTTGAAAAGCGCAGGTGATCGAACCTTTTGTGCCGGCGCCAATTTTGATGAACTGGCATCCATCACTACTATCGGACAAGGCCGGGATTTTTTTTTGGGTTTCGCCCACCTTATCCTCGCAATGCGCAATTGTGGAAAATTGGTGATCGGGAGGGTTCAGGGTAAAGCGGTTGGTGGTGGTGTTGGCTTATTGGCTGCTACTGATTATTGCATGGCCACCAAATGGGCGTCCATTCGTCTTAGCGAGTTATCGCTGGGCATTGGACCATTCGTTATTGAACCAGCGATCAGGCGAAAGGCAGGTAAAGCAGCCTTCATCCAGCTGGCTCTCAGTCCTTCAGAATGGCAGCCAGCAACCTGGGCAAAAGAAAAAGGGCTTTTCCAGGAGTGTTTCGATCACAGTGATCAACTGGACAGTTACCTCATTCGATATCTGGATAAAATGACATCCTATAGTGTGCTGGCGTTATCTGAAATGAAAAATTTGCTTTGGGAGGGTACGGAGGGCTGGTCCGGTCTCCTGCAGAAAAGAGCCGAAAAAAGTGCCGTTCTGCTTTTGCATGAAACGACCCAGTCAATGCTCAATCAATACCGTGGAGGAAGTTAAAATTCGCAGCCTCTTCTGATTTTCTTCCATGGGTTTTCCACATTTGATAGACATGCGGTCGGGTTACCTCTGGCTTTTGGGAAATAGAAATAAATGATTTCAGAAATTAGTGTCACATGATGCAACCCGTCCCAGTACAAGACTGTCTATTATACTTATTGGTGTCCTTAAATTTAAATAAGTCCATATGAAATTCTTCTTATACGCTATTCTTTTCATCGGTACCAGCTTCCTGACTGCGCAAGATATGCGCTCCCTTGAGGATTTTCATGAAGTTTCTGCCGCCACCGGAGTAAAGGTTACCCTGGTGAAATCATCCGATACCCGAGCTAAAGTGGAGGTGGAAAACTGTGATCCGAGTGATGTGATTACTGAAATCAGGGGTGGTAAACTCGTTGTTAAATTTGATAATAATTTGAAGTGGGGCCGGTCTGACCGGAATCGACAAGCTACCATTACTGTCTACTACAAGGATTTGGAAGGGATTAGTGTCTCCTCAGGAGCTAACATCAGGGCTAATAATACCATTGAAGCAAATGAACTGAATCTGGACGGTTCGAGTGGTGGGATCATGGAGCTGAAAGTAGCAAGTAATATACTGACTGCGGATGCATCAAGTGGCGGTATTCTGAAAATTTCGGGTTCAACAGCATCCCTAGATGTCGATGTTTCTTCGGGAGGAATATTCAAAGGCTATGACCTTAAAAGCGAAACTGCGGATGCAGACGCTTCATCCGGTGGTGTGGCCACCTT
>JBGTCB010000078.1:0-6100 GCA_041748995.1 Saprospiraceae bacterium
GATTTGTTCCTTTTGCAGAGCCACCTGATCATTCATAATGATCTCCTTTTGCCGGTGACGGTAGACCAAAAATGCTACGAGAGCTAGGAATGCTAAGGTGAGGGTTAGATATAAATTGCGTTGATTGGTTCGCTCTGAAATTTCCAGTTCCTGATTCATCAGTCTGGCATCTTTAGCAGCCACCTGATAGCGTGCTTCAAGCTCCTGTAACTGGTGATTACTCTCAGCAAAGACCAATGAATCCCTCACTGCAAAAAATTTCTCATGAAACAGGAGTGCGTTTTCAATATCACCCTCTGCTTTGTATATATTGTACAATCTCTCAAAGATTTGAGCAGATCCATGGAGATTGGGAAACTGATCCAGGAGGTGCAGGCAGGAATCTGCGGCTGCCTTTGCCTTCTCAAAATCACCGGTGCGAGAAAAATAGTGTGTCAGTTGACGATAATAATTAGTAAGGATCGATGGAGAATTAATCGAATCCAGAATTGATTTACCTTCCCTCAGGAAAGCCTGAATCGTGTCGTTATTGATGGTGTCTTTGGCCAGCAGATAAGCGGTCAGGTTGGTCAATGCCAATGCTTCATACTCCTGATCACCAGCCAGTTTGTAGTATTCAGCCGCTTTTTTACCAAAGTAGAAGGCTGAATCGAAGGATTTTAATGCCTCGTGATTGGTCGCAAAGTTATTATAGATATCCCCCAGTAAAACTTGATTATCCAACTGTTTTGCCAATTGCAACCCTTGGTTCAGTGTCAGCAAAGCCTGTTGTAATCGTCCTGCCGAATTGTATGCTGCACCCAGATTATTTAAGATTCTTGCCTGTGAAAAGGTCTCCTGATTTATTCTGGCATGATCAAGAGCCAGATGATAGAACTGGATTGAATTCTCAATACTACCCTTAAAATTATCAATGTTTCCGAGACTGACATTAATGAGGGTAAGCCCTTTATGATCTTCAATGTCTTGAAAGATCTTTCCGGCTGTATTCAAATAGTAGATCGAAGAATCAAATTCTCCAATGCCCATAAAATTTAACCCAATTTGATACAATGCAAATCCGGATGACGATAAGGAGTCCTGTTCTCTGGCGACCTGGTAAATGTTCTTATACAAAACATTAGCTGAATCCGGGTCGGACTGGCTGATCTGAGATGCCTTCATAAAAAGTTCGCTCAGATTACTTCCTGGCTGATCCAGGCCATGGAGAGAAAGGGCAAAAAGAGGTAGAAGAATCACATTCCAATGATTCCGGATCACATGTCTTTTGGGAAACTTTTCGGCACTCAAATCATTAAAATATAGCCACTATTAGTTGTAATGTGTCATTGAGCAAATTGGGAAATCTTACTTACGGGCATAATTTCCGGTTTACTAAGTAATGTGTCTCAAAGGATTCCATTATTTTCTGGTCTTCTTCCTTACAATGGCAACCTCAGATGGGGTAATCTTACTGGCACTATTTCCAAAATTTGTCCGGATGTATGTTAGTACTTCGGCAATTTTCTCATCTGTAAGGTACCCATGTTGGGGCATTGCGGTATTATACAATTCGCCATTGACGTTAATAGGCCCTTCCATACCATTTAAGACGATGGTGATGAGTCTCTCCTTATCTCCGGTTACCCAGTCGGTTTCCGCTAATGGTGGGAAACGTCCGGGAGCCCCCTTGCCATTCATCTGGTGACAGGTGCCGCAATATATGCGATAGGTTTCTGCACTGAGATCAGTAGAGTCCTTCAACAGATTATCTTCAATAGGGTCAGGATGTCTTAAATGAGCCAATTTCTTACGATCTTCCATAGCCTGCAATTGACCGGTGCCAAAAGCCTCTTTATCACCCCGGTACATGACCCTCCATATCTTGCCTTTTTCCGTGTCTCCGATATAAAGAGATCCATCCGGTCCTTCAGCTAATCCCATTGGCCGGTAGATAGCGTCGCTGACATTTACGATCGGATCGACCTGGGCAAAGCCATCGGCAAACACCTCCCATCGATTGTCAGGTATTCCACCGGTAAAGGGTATAAAAGCAATGAAATATCCGGATTGTGGATAAGGAGCCCGGTTGGTTGACCCATGAAAAGCGACGAATGCACCATTCTTATACCTTTCAGGAAACTGACTGCCCTGATAGTATTGCAAATCATTGGGAGCCCAATGACCCGGGAATCCCATTACCGGCTTGTCATAACCATCGCATCGTCCGATCGTTTTTCCGTCACCACCGTATTCAGGCGCTAAGACTTTTACTTCATTGATCTGATCATAAAAACAATAAGGCCAGCCAAAATCTGAACCCTTTGTGATTTTGACAAATTCTTCTGATGGATATACCGCACTTTGCCATGAATCGAAAATTGACGGAAATAACCGGAGAAGATCATCTCTTCCATGAACCACCGAGTACAGATTATTATCCAGTGGACTCCATGCCATAGCCACAATGCTTCGAAGACCGGTAGCAAATTTCACTCCATCTTTCTGTCGTAATCCAGTCTTATTGGCATCAAACTGCCAGACTCCACCATGATCCTCCAGTTGCGGGCAAGGATCAAGTCCAGGTGCCCCGGGAGTCCGTTTAGGCTGCTGGCAGGCATTTGAAGGCGCTCCGAAAGGAACGTAGAGATGGCCTTCATTGTCAAAGGCAATCGGTTTGGTTATATGCTCATGAGTGCCATGCTCATGGTCATCCAGGAGTACTTCCTCCATAGGCGTCGTCGGCACAAGAGATTTACCTTGTAATTTTTGGCGGTAGACGGCCAACTCTGAGCTATAGTAAAGGTATCCATCATGAATTCGCATTGCCGTTCCATAACTCGAACTTCCTAGATAATCTCCGAATTTTTCAACAATATCAGCCTTTCCATCTCCATCAGTATCTCTTAATGCGACGTTGCCTGGCGCATTGCGATGCCTTCTTAGCTTCACGAAAATGTCACCATTATCCCTCACAGCCAGTTGCCTTGCCTGACCTTCAATACTATCAATGACCACCAAAGCCTCAAATCCATCAGGCAAAAACAATCCACCCCGATCAGGATCACCGGGAGGTAAGGTATCATGGCTGCATCCGGAAAATACGAGAATCAGCGCAACCATTGCGATTATGCTTATTCGTTTGGAATGTCTACTGGGTGCTACGGTTCTTCTCATCTGCCATGATCTTCAATGCTGATAAAAATCGGCATTTCTATCGAGAAAAGGGCATTTCTGCTGAGTAAAAGTGTAGGTGTGGGTGGGTGTGTGGGAGAGAGAGAGAGAGATTAGACTGACCAACTCTGTAGGGTAAAAAAAAAGGACATTGATTGCGCAATGCCCTTTATTTCAGTTACTTAATAGATTATCTTATCGTCGTCTATCATAACCACCACGGTCTCCGCGATCACCACCACGGAATCCGCCACCGCCGCCGCCGCCGCCGCCACGGTTTCCACCACGGAATCCGCCGCCGCCGCCGCCACCACGGCTTCCACCAAATCCACCACGATCACGATTTTCTCGGGGTTCGGCTTTTTTTACAACAATAGTACGACCATCTAATTCGCTGTCGTTCAATTCATTGATGGCTTCAAGAGCCTCATCATCATTCGGCATTTCTACAAACGCGAATCCTTTTGATTTTCCAGTCATCTTGTCCATGATGACCTTGACTGAATCTACCTCACCAAATCGACTAAAAGCGTCCTGCAGGAGCGACTCGGAGGTGTTGAAATTTAATTTTGCTACAAAAATATTCATGATAAAAGATTAAAATAAAATTACTAAACAAAGGGTGAGTAACTTAAGTGCAGCTTCAATGAACCTTTAAAATCGCTTCTACCAGACATAAATAAACTCAACTTGATAACGAAGATACATGAACATTAAGTTCCAAGTCAAGGAAAAATTGAGAATTTTTTCTTTTCTGGGCAATCCAGGCCCTACACGACGATAAAATCAAGTGTTTACGGTACAGTTATCCGTCGTTGTCTATCAGAAAATCTACGCATTGTAACCAAAAATCAGGATACTGAGGCCAGTTTACGAAATTTAAACCCCAATGAGGTGCCGGATCAGACATATATGCCAACACCCTGCCCTCACCCTCCTGCTTAAGAACCAGGGCAGGATCGCCGGTTTCTTCAAATTGCAGGATTATTTCAGAACCCGGTTTGGCGACAACCTGATTAAACCCCAGGATTGGCGGGCAGGTGTCAAAAGATAGGGTAAAGCGATCCTGCAAAGCCGGCAATCGGAACCCTTCCGTACTTTCAACCAAATCCTCCACATCCAGACAAATGACAGGCAACATCTCTTTGATCCGGGTACGACCCCACCCTCCTTTACCTCTTTCCCCGGTGAAAGAATACCAACCTCCCAGAAACATAAAATGAGTACCGGCCTGCAATGCCTCATGGCTTAATCGTATCCGGTCAGGAAATGTTAAGGGTTGTCCTCCAAATTTATCCCGGTCGAAGAACGCCGGGGACAGTTGAAACAGCTTGGCATCAACATCGCTGAAGATGATGATATCGTAATCAGTCAGGATCTTTTCATAAGCTCCGGGTCCCAACTTATTATAAAAATCCCAGGATGATACCGATTCAACCTGATGTTGGCCGGTACTCTCCAGAGCATTCTTTAACCAGATACCGTAGTTAAAGATATCCAACCCTTTGTGGGAATAATAGAAAGGGGTTTCAGCAAAGACCGGTCCAGTCAACACCGCCCAGTCACCGACATAATAGATTTTTGCCATGAAATCAAGAATTGATTGAGAATCGATCCCGAAGTTCATAAAAAATACAGAACGGGTTATCCTTCTTTCTGCAGAATCTTATCCAGGTGATGTCAGGGCTCGAAGAAATCAATGATGTAGCCGCTTCGGTCCAGTTTTATGTCACTTTTGAACTTGAATAGGCATACCGTCAGTCACGGTTGAAGCCGCACAGAAATAAAAAAGAAATTCCCCCATTCGATAAGGGGGAATTTCCAAAGGCTAACGAACACCACTCAAAAAAATCTTCGAAAAATCCGAACGTTTCCAAAACATAAAACAAAACAACCAGCTGTAAGGCTGAAGAGGCATACGTGAAAATTAAAATTCTGTTGACTGCTTTGTCTGAGTATTCAAAAGAACCTGGACATTATAACTGGTTTTTACAATTTTGATTCGTGGATTAATCCAATCGTTGTCCTGGAATCTTCTTTTTTTACATTCTCATCCGGAATAGATCAGTTTACAAAACCGCAGTCAAATATTTTCAGATCATTATTATTGCACCCGGCTAAGATCAGTGGTCTATTGTGGTATTGAATCATATTCAGGCTTTTAAGATCATGGGGCACAAAGAATCCGCTTTCCTTTTTGGAAAGTGGCTTGAAATTTCCTGCTCCATCACCCAGAAGTAAAAGACCGAAACCTGCATCGGCCCGAGCTGTTTCTACCTCAGCATCAAAAAGATTTCCACCCAGTAAAACATCCGGATGTCCATCCATATTAAAGTCATGAATCACAAAATCATTTACTGCTGAGATTTGAGCCAGCCTTGGCAATGGAGATACTTTAAACTGACCATCACCCAGATTTTCGATATAAACGCTGGCAAAATTAGTTGCCTGCAAATGCAATGCCTGATCCAATTTGCTCTCTCCATAGACTTCAAAGACATCCGAGGAAGCAAACAAGTCGTAATTTTCAAACTTCTCCTTGATCATGGGCACCTGTTGAGAAGAACATTCCCTTCCCCTCAGGGGATACTGAATTCCAAAATTATAATATGTCAGGACAACGTCTTTTGATCCATTGTCATCAAAATCATAATAGTAGACTTCAAAGGGTTCTTCACTACTGGCCTTATACTTGTAATTTAATCCCAGGTTCCCTACCAAAAAATCCTGGTCTCCGTCCTGATCCATATCGGCTACTTCCAGACTGAACCACCAACCTGTCTGAGAATCCAGCGTCGGAATCGATACTTTTTTAAAAGCATCCCGGGAGTTCTTCAGGATAATAACGGGTGTCCACTCCCCTACCAATACCAGGTCCATTAGACCATCCTGATCGTAATCCGTCCAGGCCACATCATTGATCATCCCGATTTGATGCAGATCGGGT